>CAZSKH010000051.1:0-12312 GCA_964607395.1 uncultured Algimonas sp. | reverse complement strand
GCCGATGGAACACCGACCTATATGCTCGCGGTTGTCGTTGATGACCATAATATGGGCGTGACCCATGTCATTCGCGGAGACGATCATTTGATCAATGCGGGTCGCCAGACTCAACTTTATCAAGCCTTGGGCTGGGACGTTCCCGAATGGGCGCATGTTCCCTTGATCCACGGGCCTGACGGAAAGAAGCTGTCCAAACGTCACGGCGCGCTGGGTGTCGAGGCCTATGCTGATCTCGGATATCTGCCGTCTGGACTACGCAATTATCTCGTGAAACTCGGGTGGAGCCATGGCGATACGGAGGTTTTCTTAAACGAAAATGATCTCATAGAGGCGTTCTCTCTGGAAGGAATCAATACCTCCCCCGCCCGTCTGGATTTCGACAAAATGGATTTTATCAATGCCCAACATATGACGGCGGCGGATGATGCGGATTTATTCGCGGCGGCCCTGCCGTTCTTGGAAACCGAGAACGACGGACCTTTATCGGCTGAGGTTCAAACCCGAATTCTCGCCGGTATGCCTACGCTTAAACCTCGCGCCAAAACGCTGATCGAACTTGCAGCTCAAGCCCGGTATTTGATGGATATCCGGCCACTGGAAATAACCGGTAAAACGGCCAAGCCGCTGAAGCGGGACGGCGCGATAGACCTTCTCTCGGCTTTGACACAGGCGTTGAAATCGCGCAAAGACGGCGCGTGGACGGCAGAGGCTTTACAGGCTCTGCTCACTGACTTTGCGGATCAGCGCGAAATCGGTTTTGGCCGTGTTGGACAACCTGTCCGGGCGGCCCTGACCGGGGGCTCGCCATCACCCGACCTAGCAATCGTTTTGGCCCTTTTGGGCCAAGACGAAGTTTTGGATCGGCTGGACGATGCGATTGCGGCTTTCTCCGTAGAAAAAATATAAAAGGCGAAAAGATGGAAAATAAAATTAAACAAACCGGCACGGCCCAATTGGCAATTGACGGCAAGACCTATGACTTGCCGATATATAAGGGCAGCCTCGGCGCGCCAGGTATCGATGTTCGCTCGCTCTATAAACAGACGGGTCATTTCACATTTGATCCCGGCTATACATCGACCTGTTCAACGGAAAGCCAGATCACTTTCATTGACGGCGGCGAAGGCCAGCTTCTGTACCGCGGCTATGACGTTGAGAAATTAGCGGAAGAATCCACCTCCCTCGAGGTTGCCTATCTTCTTATCAATGGTGAGCTGCCGACCGCCAAAGAATATAAGACCTTCCAAAACACGATCACCAACCACACCATGTTGCACGATCAAATCGAGAGCTTTTTCCAAGGCTATCGCCGCGACAGCCATCCGATGTCCATGTTGTGCGGAACCGTTGGCGCGCTCTCCGGTTTCTATCATGATGACCAGCACACCACAGAAGACGAAGCGCGTAATCTTGCCATCCACCGTATCATTGCGAAAATTCCGACTTTGGCCGCACGTTGTTATAAATACCGCATCGGTCAGCCGAGCGTCTATCCGCAGAATGATCTGTCCTATGCGGGCAATTTCCTACGCATGTGTTTTGGCGTTCCAGCCGAACCTTATGTCGTAAATCCGGTTATCGAACGCGCGATGGATAAGATCTTCATCCTACACATGGACCATGAACAAAATGCCTCTACCTCGACTGTGCGTCTCGCGGGCTCATCCGGCGCAAACCCATATGCCTGTATAGCGGCAGGCACAGCCTGTTTGTGGGGACCGTCCCATGGCGGCGCCAATGAGGCAGCCCTGAACATGCTCAAAGAAATCGGCACGGTTGACCGCATTCCTGAGTTCATCGCGCGAGCGAAAGACAAATCTGATCCATTCCGCCTCATGGGCTTTGGTCATCGCGTGTATAAAGCCACCGACCCCCGCGCCCGCGTCATGCGCCGCACAACTCATGAAGTCCTAGGCGAGCTGGGTATTACAAACCCGGTTCTCGAAGTGGCGATGGAGCTCGAAAAAATCGCGACGAATGAAGAGTATTTCGTCAAACGTGGCCTGTATCCGAATGTCGATTTCTACTCGGGTATTGTTCTATCTGCACTCGGTTTCCCGACGGATATGTTCACCGTCCTGTTTGCGCTCGCGCGGACGACCGGGTGGATTTCGCAGTGGAATGAAATGCTCGAAGACCCAAGCCAGCGGATTGGTCGCCCTCGCCAGCTTTACTCCGGCGCAGAGCTTCGGGAATTTATCCCAATGGACAAGCGCTAGCCTAAAATATCGAGAATAGCTTGCGCCGCTTGCGCGCTCGCTGTCACATCTTTCGGGCCGCGCATCTTATCGGTCTGAGCCATTAACGCGCGACTCGCTGTGGCGCGTTTTTTTGTATCTGTGAGATAAGGCAATAGCGCCTGCGATAAGGTCTCTCCCGTCGCCTGCCCTTGAACAAATTCCGGCATTAACGCCTCATCGGCGGCAATATTAACCATCGAAATATAGTCCAACGTCAGCATGGATTTCACAACCAAATGGCTGAGCCCGCTTAATTTATAGGCCACGACTGTTGGCACACCCGCACAAGCCAGTTGCGTTGTGACAGTGCCGGAACAGGCAAGCGCCGCAGCTGAGCAAGCCATCGCATCCAGCTTTACGCGCTCTGGTAAAAAGATGATCTCATTGAGGCGCGGGTCCTCGCCCGCCGCCGCACCAACCTCTTTTGCAACAGAGTCGGAAACGGGACTGATAAAGGCGAGATCAGGTATCTCGCGCTTAAGCCCCATGACTGCATCTGCAAAGGGCCGAGACAAACGACTGATTTCAGAGACGCGGCTACCAAAGAACACGGAGAGGATGGGGCGTTCCCCAAGGTCATATTGTGTGCGGAGGGCTTGGGCATCGCCAGCCAAGTAATCCGTGTCAAAAACGGCGTTCCCAACATATTGCGTATTCAGGCCCAGCGGCGTGAAATACTCCGCCTCGAACGGATGAAGCGTCAGAAGGCCGTCAAATAGGCGTGCAACACGCTTTGCTCGCGCCGGACGCATAGCCCAAACTTGGGGCGCGACATATTTAATCAGCGTTTTATCAAAGCCGCGTTTTCGCAAACGCTCTGCTAAGCGGATCATAAACCCATAACTATCCAAGAAAATAACCGCATCTGCTTGAGCGGCCTCAACTCGCTGCGCCGCCTCCGTAATTTTGCGGTAAACAAGCGGCAGTTTTTTGAGGGCCTCTGTGATGCCAAGAATGGCGAGACCGTCTATCTCCATTTGGCTAGGTATTCCGGCGGCTCTCATCTGCCGACCGCCAATCCCTGCGAGCTTGATGTCGGGCTGGGCGGCGCGCAATTCTTTTGCCAAATCCGCACCTAATTGGTCTGCGGACGGTTCAACCGCGATCAGGTAAATTTTCATCCCGACTTCGGAAGTCCGGCGACGAAAATGCCGGTTTCATTCGCCAAGCTCACGGTTTCCTCGCGGTCAATCACGAAAGCTCCGCCCGCTTCCGCGACAATGCCTGCGAGGCCGGCTTCCGCCGCATGCCGCACAGTTTCAGGCCCAAGCGTCGGCATATCGACGCGTATATCTTGATTGGGTTTGACAATTTTTGCCAACACACCGACGCGCGCCTCAGGCTTTCCGCGCAATTCAGGGGGCAAGTTCAATAAGCGCGCCAACATGGCATCTGTGCCTTCTTGGGCCTCGACTGCCAATGTCACACCGCGCGCCACCACAGCGCCCTGTCCGACGTCCAACGCCCCTATCGCGGCGGCGATTTTACAGGCCTCCAAGGCATCATCACGATGTTCATCTGTGATGTTGACCGAACCAATGACGCCCTCCGTTAGCATCAAATCTGCGCAGACATCTTGGGGCGAAATCACGCGAAAGCCTTCTTGTTCAAACAATCCCAAGACATGCCGCATGAGGGCATCATCGCCCTGGCCCGCCGCGCGAATAGTTCCGGGCAAATGGCGCATCGCTTTGAAATCAGGTTTCAGCCGTTTGAAATCAGGACGTTTCACAATCCCGGCAAAACAGACATGGGTGCAGTCCGCATTTTTTAGTTGGCGGACCATCTTCCCGAATTGTCCAAGCCGGAGCCGTTCTGCTTTTGGAAATTTCTCGTCAGGCACAAATGGGTCCAGTGCAATGACAACCCCTAGCGTCTCATTTTCTATGGCAGCCGTGCGCACATATTCCGGCAAGCGTCCGCCCCCGGCAATCAGGCCAATCCGCATCTTAGTTGCCATGTTTTGGCATACAGAGAGAGCGGTTATTTTCGCTGCGAATGAAAGCTACGATTTCCTGCACGAGCTCATAATTCCCATAAAGGACTGCCGCATCATCCAACCGCTCGGCGAATGTGCCTTCTTGCGCGAATAACAGCCGGTAGGCGGCGCGGAGCTCCCGAATTTGTTCGCGTTTAAATCCGCGCCGTTTCAATCCGACGATATTCATACCGACCATGTGGGCTGGATTGCCGAGAACAAAACCATAAGGAATGACATCTTTCAGGACCGTCGCCATACCGCCAATAAAGGCATGCGCGCCAATTCGCGTATGTTGGTGGATGGCGCAAAGCCCGCCAAGTATCGCATGGTCGCCGATCGTCACATTGCCGCCAATCTGCGCCCCATTGGAGACAACAACATGATTTCCCATTTGCCCTTCATGGGCGAGATGCGTGCCGACCATGAAGTAACAATCATGCCCAATGCGCGTAATCGGCTTACCGATATCTGTGCCTGGATGGATGTTCACATTTTCGCGGAATGTACAGCGCGGGCCGATTTCAATGCCAACCGGGCCGCCCTTATGTTTAAAGTCCTGCGGCTCATACCCCATTGAGACAAAGGGAAATAAGCGGCAATCTTCCCCGATGGATGTGTTTCCGGCCAAGTTCACATGACCAACTAACTCTACATTATCACCCAACTTTACGTCGGGACCGATGACACTATAGGGGCCAATTTTTACGCCAGTGCCGAGCTTCGCTTTCGGATCGACAAGCGCTGTTTTGTGAATTTCTACTGTCATGTTGTTCGCTTATAGACTCATTTGCGCGGCGGCAAATTTCAACTCGGCGGCCAATTCGCCCGCCAGGTCTATTCTACCTTCGAATTTGTAAAACCCGCGCCGTTCCCGCACCAATTCAACATAGATATCCATTACGTCGTTTGGCTTGACGGCGCGGCGGAACTTCGCCTGCTCCACACCCGTAAATCCAACGAAGGAACCGTCAGCTACAGCGCCTTTTAGGCCCAAAATCAAGGCGCCCGCTTGCGCCATGGTTTCAATCAGCAGCACACCCGGCATGATGGGGAGTTCAGGGAAATGGCCTTTAAAGACGTCCCACTCCGGATTCACGCGGGTTTGAGCATGTATGGTTGTCTCATTCGCGCTTAACACACTCTCGATGAAGAGCATGGGATCGCGATGGGGCAAGATTTCCATGACAGCCTCACGGTCCAGCGGAAAAACACAGGTGATGTCGTCGCTCATTTCGGTTTCGCCAATTTCTTCAAAGTTGCAACATTTCGCATATGCTCGCGGATTGGCATCGCCGGAATACCGGAATACATCTGGCCCGCCGGGACGTCAGCCATGATGCCCGCAGCCGCCGCGATGATTGCGCCGTCTCCCACTTTGATATGGTCCGCGAGTGAGGCGCGGCCGCCGAAGAGGCATTTCTTGCCTATCAGGCAGCTCCCCGAAATCCCGCTGTGAGCCGCGATCATGGTGCCTTCACCGATGCGGACATTATGTCCAATCTGCACCATATTATCAATTTTCACGTCATCAGCGAGTATTGTGTCGCCAAGTTGTCCGCGATCAACGCAGGAATTCGAGCCAATGTGAACGCCATTGCCAAGGATTACACGTCCCAAATGGGGCACAGTGATTACGCCTTTCGCATCTTCGGCCATCCCAAAACCTGTCCCGCCAATAACAGCCCCTGACTTGATGTGACACCCGTCCCCGATTTCTGAGAATGAGATGTGCACGAGGGGTTCAATGATGCAATCCGCACCGATGACGACGCCGTCATCAATAACACAATGGGGCCCAATTTTTGTGCCTGCACCGATCCGGACATTCTCGCCCATTATCGTTGAGGGATGAATATTGGCTGTCTCGTCCACCTCTGATCCGCGAGCCTTTGAACCTCCGACAGTCACCATTTCACCGCTGAGTCGGGCGAAAACGGCTCTAGGATTATCTGTAATCAGCGCAATCATTCCAGTTTCAGTGACCAATGGGAGCAGCTTTTCGGTCGTAAGACACGCCGTCGCCTGAGCGGTCTTTAACTGATCCTTCCGGCGCTTGTCGGAGAAAAACGAAAGACTGCCGGGTAAGCTATTATGAAGCGCCGACGGCACGTTGATCATCTCGTCACCCGCACCCTCAACAGGCAAGGCGAGCCCAAGCTGGGTTGCCAAATCCGCGAGGGAAATGGGCGAACCAATCTTATAAAAATGCGGATCAATCATAAATAAGCTTTAGCGCAAAACCTTTTGAGGCACATAAAAAAAGAGCCGGATCAGAAGTAAACTCCTGTCCGGCGCTCAACATTCATTTCGGAGTATTACGCTAACGCATACTCCGCAAGACTAGCCTTTGCGTGGCAGACGCTCGCGGGTGACCGGAACGCTTGTGACTTGGCTATTCAAACGCGAAATCACGAGATCGGTAACATCAGCCGGCCCCCCGTAAATCACGAGAGATTTCTCAAGTACCACATCCGCATTCCGCTCTTTGGCGATTTGATCAATGATCGTTTGAAGACGTTTTGACACGAGCCCCAGTGCTTTGGCTTCGGTAATTTTAAGTTCTTGCGTCGTGTAATATTCTTCAATCTGATATTTTTGCTGATCTGCTTGAAGCGTTTTCGCTTGGGATATCAGAGCGGTGTCCGCACGCAGCGCTTCATTACTGCCTTTGGCTTGGGCCTGCGCCTGCAATGATTTGGCTTTGGTTTCCAAAGGAGAGCGCTTGGCTTTCATTTCGGAACTGGCTGAGGTGTAAATGGTTTCCAACTGACGCGAAACATGTTGCCCGACAATGGAGTCCTTCAGGACCTTTTGCGTATCGACGACAAGAATTGTGGATTGGGCGAATGATGCGCCGGCGAAAGCCACAGCAATGGCAAAACCTGCCGCAACACGAGTAAAACTACGAATAAACATATTAGAACCTTGTTCTTGTGGTGAACTGGAACGACTTCCTGTCGTCATAGGGCTGTTTGACCAGCGGCTGGGTGAAGTCGAACCGGATAGGTCCGAAGGGGCTCTCCCAGAAGATACTCATCCCTGCTGTGACGCGCGGGTCGAGTCCGTCTTCCGTGCGCTCGCAGAAAACACCTGCGACTGTAATACCCTCGCAGGATGAACCTACAGTGAAAAGACCGCTCGGTCCGTCAGGCGCGAAGCCTGTTATCACGTTATATTGATCTGACTCATCCAACAGGCCGACTGTGCCGGCCTCAATGAAGAAACTGCCCAACAGCGAGTCGATGCCGAGCGGGAAGCTGACTTCTGCATTGGCGAGCGCAAAGGCATTGCCGCCCAATGCATTACGGCGGAAGTCAACGACTTCGTCGCCGTCATTCGCCGTTTCAAATTGGAGCACCCGAGGGCCAACACCCGCATTGTCAAATCCGCGGAACTCAAAGTTACCTTTAAAATAGCGGTCATTAATGGCCACAGTGTCTTCGCCCCAGCCGCGGATATATCCGCCCGAGAGGGCCGCAGAGGCGATAACATCTTTGAATAAACCCTTGTAGAAATTGGCGCGGACATCGGTACGCAGATATTTCACATCTCCGCCTAGACCGGCAAAGTCTTGGCTAAGCTGCAAGTCAAATCCGCCCGTTGGTGTAATGGGATCATTCCGGCGATCCCATGTGAAGGAGTAGCCCAGTATTGAGGACAGGCGTCCGCCGAGCTGATCACAAAGCGAGAGAAGGTTTCTGTCGGCATTTCCGCCCGTGCCTTGACCCGCCAAAATACCCGCACATTCGTCCTGTCTTGGGAATTCGATATCTTCCTTCCGCAGGGTGTAGCGTCCATTGAAACGCGTATATTCCGTAAGCGGGAACGCGAGGCTGATTTGCCCACCTGTCCGGCTTTGGCGGAACTGCGCTTCGTCAATCAAATCGATTGTCACATCAAATAGGTTGAAACTGGCCGCAAGATTTCGGCCTAAGAAACGCGGCTCTGTGAAACGTAAGTCAATTTCACGGCGGTTTGACGACGCGCGAATAACAAATCGCAAGAGTTGTCCTCGACCGCGCAAGTTACGCTGCGTAATGGATAAATCGACGAGGAACGCATCCGCCGAGGAGAAACCTGCGGAGAAGGATAGTTCACCCGTTGGCTGCTCGGTGACCTCAACCTCAACCACGGCGCGGTCAGGGGCGGAGCCTTGACGTTCCGTGATTTCAACGTTTTCGAAGAAACGAAGGGATCTCACGCGGGACCGGGAACGCTCCAGAAGAACGCGGTTAAAGGCATCGCCCTCGACCAATTCCATTTCACGCCGGATGACAGAGTCTAAGGTTGTCGTGTTCCCAACAATATCGATCCGCTCAATATAGGTTCGCTGACCCTCAATCACGTTAAAGACCATATCGACTGTTTTCGTGTCGCGGTTGCGTTTGATGTCAGGTTGGATGTCGACGAAAGCGTAGCCGCCGATACCCGCCGCAAAGTTTAGGCTGTCAATCGCATCTTCAACGCGGCTGGCATTATAGATTTCGCCCTTTCGGAACGGAACCAAATTCTCGAGAAAATCCTTATTCAGCGTATCGAGCTCTGTCTCAACCGAGATATCACCCCAACGATATTCGTCGCCCTCGTCCACCGTAAACGTAATGTAGAAATCTTCTTGGTCCGGTGTCAGTTCAGCCACGGCGGAGACAACGCGGAAATCTGCAAAGCCGCGATTCGTATAAAAGGTCCGGAGCTGTTCTTGGTCAAATTGCAAACGACCCGGGTCGTAATTGTCATTTGAGCTAAAGAATTTGTACCAGCTCGATTCCGTCGTCGCCATTTCTTTGCGAAGACGACGATCCGGGAATTCGGCATTACCAATGATGTTGATGCGCTTCACGCCCGTCACGGGACCTTCAGTGATTTCAAAGATCAAATCGACACGGTTTTGCGGCTGCTGAACGACTTTTGGCGCGACTGTCGCGGCGAAGCGGCCCGATTGGCGGTATAATTCGATGATGCGCGTGACATCTTCCTGCACACTGGCGCGCGTGAAGATTGCGCGCGGCTCTGCGGAAATTTCATCCGTAATCTTATCGGTCTTGAGGGATTTATTCCCTTCCAAAATCACGCGGTTTATAATTGGGTTTTCAATGACAGAGACCAACACATTTCCGTCGCGTGGATCGATAGACACATCCGCAAATAAGCCTGTCGCATAGAGCGTCTTGATAGAGGTATCGAGACGGGTCTCAGAATACGGGTCGCCGGGGGCAAAGAGTAAATAAGACGCGACTGTATTGGCCTCTACGCGCTGATTGCCTTGAACTTGAATGGTTTTGATGAGCGTTGGCGGGGCCTCTTGTGCAACCGCAACGGAAGCCACCGTCACAAAGCTGGCGCCGAGGAAAACCGCGGTCAATGCAAAGCGCATAATCGCAATAATTGTGAGGTGAAATTTCATAATCTGTCCAGCTTAGGAGCGCATACTCATGACATATCCAAAATCATTGATAGTCAATACAACGAAGAGGGTGAGCAATACTGCAAACCCAATTTTAAACCCAAACTCCTGTTTTTCTTGACTCAAAGGCCGTCCAACGATGGCTTCATAGCCGTAATAGACTAGATGTCCACCATCCAGCACGGGCAATGGCATTAAATTCGCGACACCTAACGCGATTGAAATGGAAGCCGCTAGAAACGTCATACGCAGCGCCCAAGCTCTCAGTCGGGCGCTCAAAGTCGCGTCAGCTTTTGCGGTATCTATGGCGACTTTACCTGTGACGGTCGCAATTTTGACCACGCTCCCTAATTGCTTTCCGTCTTCTTTGCCTGTGAATAATCGGCCAACATACGTCCCGGTCGCGCTAATCATCTCTCCCGTTTGACTGACGCCATAGCCTAAGGCCCCAACTGGACCATCGATTGATTCCAAATTTGTCTGTCCAGATCGTAACCCGAACCCGACTAACCCGACCTTGCTGAGACCGCCAATTTCGTCGCGGATCTCGGTCCGTTTCGGCGTCATGGTCAGGAGGATTTCTTCTGACCCGCGCTGAACTAGAGCCTCAATTTCGGTGCCGCTGCGCATTCGAATATATTGCGAAACTTGCCCCACGCTTTTCATTCGCTTCCCGTCCAAGGCGACAATATTATCGCCATCCACAAACCCTGCGGCCTCGGCAGCGGTGTTTGGCTGGACGGAAACGACTTGGGGGGTTGAGAATTGCACACCCACGGTGAGACCAATCCCGGCAAACAAAATTATCGCGAGGATGAAATTCGCAACAGGTCCGGCGAGCACGACGAGCGCCCTTTGCCAGACCGGGCGAAAGTGAAAGACATCATCGATATTTGGACCTGACGGGTCTGCCTCATAGGCGGCCCGGAGCTCTTCCAGCTTCTTGACGTCAGGATTGCTGGCCGCGCCTGCATCGCCCGAAAATTTCACATAGCCGCCCAACGGGATGCGTGACACAACCCATTCAACCCCGGCTTTGGACGTCCGCCGCCATATCGGCTTGCCGAATCCAATAGAGAACCGGTCTACGGCAATGCCGAAAAAACGCGCGACAGAATAATGGCCAAGCTCATGAAAAAAGACGAGAAAAGACAGAACCAGAAGGAAGCTGAACACGGCTATTAGCGTAAGCAATACTCCCGTCAGCATAATTTTCCCAAATCAAATAAAGCGGCCAAATGACCTGCATTAACCTATGCAATGGGGATGCCGTAAAGCGGACGATCTTACAAGTTTACAATATGCTCATCTACAGTGGCCCGCGCGTGCCTATCCAAAGCCATAACGGATTGCGCGCAGCCGGGCGCGTCAGTAAAGCTCACGGCCTTTGCATGGGTTTCCAGCGCCTGTTCAACTAATTGCGCGATACCTAAAAACGGGATTCTCCCGCTCAGGAAAGCGGCAACGGCCTGCTCATTCGCCGCATTCAGCACGCAGGGCGCCTGCCCGCCAGCCTCTAGGGCTTCGCGCGCCAAACGTAGGGCTGGAAATTTCACCGTATCCGGCTCAAAAAATGTCAGTCCTGCAATTTTCGCGAAATCCAAACGTTCGACAGGTGCCGCGATCCGGTTGGGCCATCCCATCGCATAGGCGATGGGCGTGCGCATATCTGGGCTGCCCATCTGTGCCAAAACCGAACCATCTATATATTCAACCATAGAGTGGATGATGGATTGCGGATGAACGATCACGTCAATTTCAGCGCTGGGGCGATCAAAGAGCCAGCTCGCTTCAATTAACTCGAGGCCCTTATTCATCAGGGTCGCGGAATCGATGCTGATCTTGGCACCCATGGACCAGACGGGATGGTTGAGCGCATCTTCGCGGGTCACAGACTTCAGCTTCTCCAGCGACGCTTCACGAAAAGGGCCACCCGACGCTGTCAAAATCAAACGCCGCACACCGGCCTTTTCATCCTCTAACACTTGAAAAATAGCATTATGTTCAGAGTCAACCGGAAGCAGCGTTGCGCCCGACGACCGAACGGCCGCCATGAAAGTCTCGCCCGCACAAACAAGGCATTCCTTATTCGCAAGGCCGATGTGATGGCCCTGCTCCACCGCTGCCAATGTCGGTTCAAGTCCAGCCGAGCCGATAATCGCGGCCATGGTGAAATCCGCCGAGCGGCGGGCAGCTTCGATAACGGCGTCGGGTCCAAACCCTGTCTCTATGCCCGAACCGGCCAATTTCATATTTAACGCGTCGGCGCAGCTGCTATCTGCCAGCGCGACAAATTCGGGCCTGAATTCCAGCGCTTGCTCTGAAATGATATCCACGCTGCTATTGGCGGTCAGAGCAACAACCTTGTAAGTCCCCGGCGCGGCGCGGCGAACAATATCAAGCGTATTCTTACCGATCGAACCGGTAGAGCCCAAGATTGAGATGCGCTTCGTCATTAGCCGGGCCAAATAGCAGGGAAGACAGCCAGGATAACCGCAGCGCCAATAATGGCTGCCATCAAGCTGTCTAATCGATCCAACAATCCGCCATGTCCTGGCATCAACCCGCCTGTGTCCTTCACGTTCAAATGTCGCTTTACCCCAGATTCAAACAAGTCTCCAAGCACGGATAGAATTGCGATAGGCAGCGCCAAAAGCGCGCCGGACACCCACCCAATACCAACG
>CAZSKH010000050.1:0-12349 GCA_964607395.1 uncultured Algimonas sp. | reverse complement strand
CTGCCGTCGCCATTTCAAACCCTGCCAAAGGCGGAAGGCTCGGGAATTTTTCGGGCGCAAAGGGGCTGATTTTTATGTCACTCATTTTCAGGCGCTTCCGGATCAATGGCTTTGGGGTCTGGAGTTTCTGGATCAGGTGTTTCGGGGGCTGACGTGCTGTCCTCTGTCAGGATTTCAACTTCGGCCCCGCTGCGTAGGTCTTTTAGTAAATCTTGTATCGCGTCAAAAGTCATGAAATTTGCGATCTTTGGCCGGAGCGTTTCAAAGCTGGGTTGCGGGGCCGGGCGGCGGTCCAAAACTTCTGCGATATGCCACCCAAATTCGGATTTAATCGGACCCAGACGTTCGCCTTTACCGGCGTTAAAAACGGGCCGCGTAAATCTGCCATTGAGCATATCTTGGGTGAAATAGCCTAAATCTCCGCCGCGTTCGGCGCTGCCCTCATCAATCGAATTTGTCATGGCCAGCGCGGCAAAATCTTCACCGGCTTCCAGTTTTTTGAGTAACTCATCGGCTTTGGCTTTTTCCTCAACCAAAATATGCCGCGCGCGAACCTCGTCGCCGCGCGCCGCTAATTTGGCTTGCTCTTCATACATCCGCCGTATGGAGGCTTCATTGACGGTGTCGCGCAAATGCCGTTCGACGCGGATGTTTCCCAAGATGCGCTCTCGCGCAGCGGCAAGGCGAATTTTGGTTTCCCGATCCCCGTTCAGCCCTTGGCTTTCCGCATCTAAAGCCAGCAAACGTTGGTCAATCAGCTCATCCAAAACGCCGCGATAGCGCGCGTCCGTCTTGGGCAGGCTCATGCCTTCATCAATAAAGCCTTGCTCCTGCGCGGCGAGATCGACATCCGAGGCGAAGACTTTCGTCCCATTGACACGGGCGACGACAGCGTCTCCGCCTGCGCGGGCAACGCTTTCGAGCGCGGGCCGATTTTCCGTCTCCGCAGGCGTGCAACTGATGAGAAATGCCGAGGCGAGGAGGGTTGCGATTAGGGTTTTCATGCCAGTCTTTCCTCGAAACCATAGCCGCGCAGGCTCGTTTGAGACGCCCATTTTCAACATCACCAAACAGTGCCTGCACGTTGACTTAGCGCGGTGCCATACCTAAGTCGACTGAAACCAAAGCGCGGCCTGCAATATGTGGCCCGCCAGCAGCTCTCAGGACGTCTCATGCTCGGCATCGCCAAGAAGATTTTCGGCACGGAAAATGACCGCACGCTCAAAAAACTTCGCCCCATCGTGGAAAAAATCAACGGCCTAGAGCCGAAATTTGAGGCGATGACGGATGACGCTTTGCGCGCGCAGACCGCAAAATTCCGGGAACGCCTCAAAGCGGGGGAAACCTTGGATGATCTTCTGCCGGAAGCTTTTGCAACTGTGCGGGAGGGCGCCAAGCGCACCTTAGGCCAACGCCATTATGATGTGCAGTTGATTGGCGGCATCACATTGCATCGCGGCGAAATTGCGGAAATGCGCACGGGTGAGGGTAAAACCCTAGTTTCAACACTCGCCGCCTATCTTAACGCGCTGGACGGTAAGGGCGTGCATCTTGTTACGGTGAATGATTATCTGGCGACGCGCGATAGCGAATGGATGGGGCAGATCTATAATTTCCTCGGCATGACCGTCGGCTGTATCAATAATCATGATCCCTATCAGTCACAGCGCAAAGCCGCCTATAATTGCGACATTACTTACGGCACAAATAATGAGTTTGGCTTTGATTATCTCCGCGATAATATGAAATATTCCATCGAACAGATGAGTCAGCGTGGCCATGCCTATGCCATTATCGATGAAATTGATTCAATCCTCATTGACGAAGCTCGGACACCGCTCGTGATTTCCGGTCCAACGGATGATAAATCTGATCTTTACCGGACCATTGATGCTTTCATTCCCAGCATTGCGGAAACGGGATATGATATTGACGAAAAAGCACGCAACGCGACGTTTAATGAAGAAGGCATGGAACAGATTGAGGGGATCTTGCGCGAGCAAGGTTTGCTGCAAGGCGATAGTTTATATGACGTCGAAAACGTCACGGTTGTCCATCATATCAACCAAGCCTTGAAAGCGCATAAACTTTGGAACCTCAATAAAGAATATATCATCAAAAATGGCGAGATTATTCTCGTGGATGAATTTACCGGACGTATGATGGACGGCCGGCGTCTGTCCGATGGTTTGCATCAGGCGATTGAGGCCAAAGAGAATCTGGAAATCAAACCTGAAAACCAAACGGTTGCGTCCGTAACATTGCAAAATTATTTCCGACTCTATGAAAAACTCTCTGGCATGACGGGGACAGCGGAAACTGAAGCATCTGAATTTGCAGATACTTACGGGTTGGAAGTCCTCATTATCCCAACCAATCGCCCTATCCAGCGGATTGATGATCAGGATGTTTTGTACCGATCCGAACGCGAAAAATTCCAAGCTATTATTGAAGATATTCAAGCGGCCTCCGAGAAGGGCCAGCCGATGCTGGTCGGCACGGCATCCATTGAAAAATCTGAAGCGCTCTCGCAATTTTTGACAGAGCGCGGCGTTGAGCACCGGGTCTTGAATGCGCGTTATCATGAGGAAGAGGCCTCTATTGTCGCCCAAGCCGGCGTGCCCGGCGCCGTGACGATTGCGACGAATATGGCGGGCCGCGGGACCGATATTCAGCTCGGCGGCAATCTGGACATGATCCTGGAAGAAAAACTGACTGACGAGATGTCAGATTTCGAGCGCGAGCAAAAAACGGAAGAAATCAAATCCGATATCGCATTTTTGAAAGAGAAAGCCCTGGCCGCTGGCGGGCTCTATGTTTTGGGCACGGAGCGTCATGATAGCCGCCGGATTGATAATCAATTGCGCGGCCGAACTGGGCGTCAAGGCGATCCGGGTCGCTCTAAATTCTACCTCTCAATGGAGGATGATCTTCTCCGTAAATTTGGCGGCGACAAGCTCAAGAATATGATGTCCAAATTCGGCTGGGAGGAAGGCGAACAAATTGAAAATCGTTTCATGACAAAGTCGATTGAAACGTCTCAAAAACGCGTGGAAGCGATGAATTTCGACGCGCGTAAAAACCTGCTCAAATATGATGATGTCATGAATGACCAGCGCAAGACTATTTTTGAACAGCGTATGGAATTCATGACCGACGAAGATGTCTCAGATGTCATCGAGGACTTCCGTCATCAGCTCATTGAGGATTTTGTTGAAAAACATATTCCAAAACGCGCCTATGCCGAACAATGGGATATTGAGGGTCTGGATAAATCCGTCAAAGAGGCCATTTTGGTTGAATTGCCTTTGAAAAATTGGGCTGACGAAGAAGGTATTGCGGATGAAGAGTTGGAAAAACGCATCCGTGAGGCGACGGATACGATCTATACTGAAATGATCAAAGGCCTTGATCCACAAAGCCTCGCTGGCGTCGAGAAGCAAGTCCTTCTGCAAGTCATTGATAAAAACTGGCAGGAGCATTTGCAGCAATTGGATGCTCTAAAATCGGTCATTGGTATGCGCGCCTATGGTCAACGTGATCCACTCAATGAATATAAATCGGAAGCCTTCACATTATTTGACGGCTTGCTCACGAACCTGCGCGAGGATGTAACTCGGTCCATGATGTCGCAACTGCTTAACGTGCAAATGCGCCGCCAACAGCAAGCGCAAGAACAAAGCCAAAACCGGCAAACCCAACTGGAGCAAGCCCGGGCAGGTATGGCAAATATGCAAGCGCAGTCTTCTGCGCCGCCAGCGGCTGCGCGCTCCCCTATGGATATGGTCACGCAAGGCGCTCCGGCGCAAGCTGCGCTTCCCGCTGGCGCGTTGGACGGCATCTCCCGCAATAGTCAATGCCCTTGCGGTTCAGGCCGCAAAGTGAAGCAGTGCCACGGGAAAATTTCGTAAGACTATTTCCTTGTGGCGCCCGCGCCACAAATATTAAAAAACTCGATTTTGGACCCTATTCTCTGGGCTTGCCCATCTGCGCATCATTTTGGTGCGTAGCCCGCACTGATTGGGTTCATTTTCGGCCCCCTTTCCTGTTTTGAGACTGACGCTTTGCAAACAGGCTTTAATCCTGCGCAAACACCTTCATCAGATTTCATAGTTCTCGAAGGAAACCGAAAATGAAACACTTTACACTCGCCGCCGCACTGCTTTGCGCAACGGCGATTGCTCCCACCGCTTATGCTCAAGACGCAGATCTCTCTGTGTCGACCGGCGTAGATTTCACTAGCCAATATGTCTTCCGTGGGGTTTCACTCGCGGATGATGCGGTTCAACCCTATGTCGAAGCGAGCTATGGCGATTTCACAGTTGGCGGTTGGTTCTCCACGGGTATTGGCGCTAACTCCATATTCGCAGGCGACGAATTTGATCTCTACGCCGGTTATTCCGTCCCACTCGACAGCTCCATTTCTCTAGATCTGGGCGCAACCTATTATCACTATCCTCAAGGCGGCGACTTTTTTGAGACGAAGGACGGAGGCGCAGGCACATATGAAGTCTCCGCAGCTGTCGGATTTGGCGACGTGCCTTTCGCGCCTACAGTGGCAGCCTATTATGACCTGACCTTGGAAGCTTTCACGCTTGAGGGCGGCGTTGGACATTCTGTGGCCCTTGGCGATGCCCAAAGTCTAGACCTTGGCCTGACCGTTGGTTTAGTTGACGGAGACGGATTTTCATATGAGTGGGGCGCAGCCTCAGCCGCGGTCAGCCATGCATTCACGGATGATGTATCTGCCTATATCGGCGCTAACTTTGCTCTGAATTCCGAAGATGTTTTAGATTTTGACAGCGCCATTAATGGTGACCCCAAAGGCAGCATGCTCTGGCTTGGAACGGGTATCTCCGCAGGTTTCTAACCCTGAAAACTCCTTCATTGGAAGGTCCGATAGACCGAATGACCCAGCTGTTAATGACAGCTGGGTTTTTCTTTGCCTGATAGTAAACGCATGATCCTTAGCTTTGAAATGTGCGAAAAACCTCGTTAGAATTGACTCAACACGGATGGGATTTGAATGTTAGGTGCGATTTGCGGAGATATTGTCGGGTCAGTATTTGAGCACGATAATTACAAAGGCAAAGACTTTGAGCTTTTCAATGTGCACTCTACCTTCACCGATGACTCAGTGCTTACGGCTGCAATAGCAGATAGCCTCATCCAAAATATCGATTATGCTTCAAGTCTACGTCGGTATTACCGCTTATACCCAAATGCGGGCTTTAGCCGCACGTTTTCGCTTTGGGCGAAAAGCGACAAAAGCTCGCCCTATAACTCCTATGGTAATGGCTCTGCTATGCGCGTTAGTCCGGTGGGTTGGGCTTTTCATTCAATCAACGTTGTGCTGGAACAGGCCGCTGCCACAGCAAAGGTCACACATAGTCACCCAGAAGGTATAAGGGGCGCACAAGCCATTGCTTGTGGGGTTTTCATAGCGCGCACCGGCGGCAGAAAATCCGACATAAAACGATTTGCTGAAGGGTTAGGCTATGATCTCAGCTTCTGCTTGGATGCAATAAGACAAAGCTATCAATTTGATGCAACATGCCAGGGGTCTGTGCCGCAGGCCATTGTCGCCTTTCTTGAGTCTATAGACTTCGAGGACGCTATTCGGAACGCCGTTTCAATTGGCGGAGATAGCGATACGATTGCCTGCATCGCGGCGAGCCTAGCGGAGGCCTTCTACAAGGGTGTTCCGAACCATATTAAAACTCCGTGTTTAGCGATTTTGGATCAGAGGTTGCGTGGCACATACGAATCCTTTGAAGCAAAATTTGTGCAGGTCTAGGGACCCGACCCTAGATTTTCTTGATTGAACTTTGAGAAAAATGTGCCCGTGTTTTATGCGACAAACACGCCTGCCGATGAGTCCAGTATCACACCCTTGGCCTCTGTGACTTTTTTCCAGTTTTCAAATGGGCTTGGCGGTAGATATTTATTTGCCTTTGCAGAATACTCTCCCTTAATACCTGTCATTCTATACATGGTATCTGTCGCGGCTGCTTTGACGCCATCATCTGTCACTCTCTCTCCGAGATAAAAGTCATTTCCCGGCCAGGACACGTGGTCCCATGCGACCAAGCTATAGAGCTCACATTCATCGAAGGCCCCTGCATGACTTTGCATTAGGAAGCTAGGCGCGCAGAGCTGGGATTTGCCCGCATTATCGGCGGTTAAAGGCCGCACCAAAAATTGAATGCCGTTGATATATTTATCCTGATTATCGCATTCATTATAGGGGTCATAATAGACAGCTTTAATGGCTGGAAATTCTTCGCCATATTCTTCCAGTAAGCGCGTTAAGGCCGCTTGAAATAAAGACCCCATTTGACCTCTAAAGGGTCCGGCAAACTGGCCGCAGCCAATCCCTGGAACTGTTATAAAGGCGGGCTTCTCGCGGGCCATAGATGTTTCGTTAATATAGGAAAATACGGGACGTAATCGGTCCTTGTAGAGGGCGTAATATTGAAGCGGGTCAAATTCGCCGTCGACGGTAACCCGTTCCCAGTCAGCCGGTGTAAAGCCTCGATCATTTCTTAAGAGCGCTCCTGGCGTGTAAACCAAATGTCCTAAAAAAGGGGAGCTGTGAATTTTGGGTTTTTGATGCGCTCCATTGTCATAAATCGTCACATCCATCCCGATGCTAATATTTCCTAATATTTCCAGTTCCTTTTGCGACCAATCTGAGCCGTCGCCGGAAATATGACTTTCTGCGAAGATTTGAGGGCGTTTGGTTTTTAACAGGGCGTCTAAAAGCGACGGGCCATCAATTTTCAGCTCCGTTAAATGCTGCGCCAAATGAGACCCTCTTTGCCCGCCATTATTTAGGTGGGCCGCATAATCTTCAATTTTCCTGCGGGTTTCCGCACTCAAAATTATCGTAAAGTTTCGATTGGACATTTATTCCTGAAATAAATCCTCAGCGGCGGTGTTTGTTTAAAATGAAACGCGCTAGGATATTAAAGACCGCCCAATGCGCAGAAATTTCTCGCGGCGGGCTTTGACCAAATCTGTCGGCGATAGCTCGCTCAATGCCTCAATATTCTTCAAAATTTCCGCGCCGACGGTTTTCATTGCCACATCAGGTGTGCGGTGTGCGCCGCCCACAGGCTCTTTGACGATTTGGTCAATCACGCCCAGGCGTTTCAAATCTTTGGCCGTAATTTTCATGGCTTTGGCCGCATCTTTCGCGCGGTCGCGCGTGCGCCACAAAATAGAGGCGCAGCCTTCCGGCGAGATAACGGAGTAGATGGAATGCTCCAGCATCATGACTTTATCCGCCGTTGCAATCGCCACAGCGCCGCCGGACCCGCCTTCGCCGGTGATCACGGACACAAAAGGAACCCGGAGGGACAGTCCTCGGTCAATAGAGCGCGCAATCGCTTCGGCTTGGCCGCGTTCTTCCGCCCCGCGTCCCGGGAAGGCGCCAGCGGTATCGACAAAGCTGATGACGGGTAGATTAAAACGGTCCGCCATATCCATTAGGCGAACGGCTTTGCGGTAGCCTTCTGGATTGGCCATGCCAAAATTATGCTTAAGCCGCGTGTCTGTATCTGTGCCTTTTTCATGACCCATCACAACGACAGAGCGTCCGCGCAATTTCCCCAGCCCCCCGAGAAGCGCATGGTCATCCCCGAATTTACGGTCACCTGATAGCGGCGTGTAATCCGATATCAAGGCCTCAACATAGGCTGAGTAATGCGGGCGGGCGACATGACGGGCGACGCGGGTTTTTTCCCAAGGCCCGATTTTACTATAAAGGGTTTTCAACTGGTCTTTGGCTTTCGCCTCCAGATCTGACACGTCTTTACCTTCGGCTAAGGCGGCCTCTATCTGGCTGTCCAGCTCTGCAATCGGACGTTCAAAATCGAGATATGTGCGGGCCATAAAGTCTGCCTGTAGGCTTACGTTAAGTCGAAGGCGACACCATAGCGATGCAGGATGAAGGGTAAAGGAAATAAGGCTAGGGTCAGGACCCTATGGCAGAACGGCTAACCGGGTTTGCAGGGCTTGGGTTCGCACCGCACTGTCGAGGGCCGCATTAAACGCCAGAGCTTCAATCTTCTTCGCAGCCTTGGCGGATTTAGAGCTGCCTTTGAAGTCTGACAGATAAAATTGTTCCGTGTGCCCAACCGCCCGTCCTGAGGCTGCAAGGCTTTCGAGCCATATCTCCATCATAGAGGACAGCGCATGGGTCTTGCGGTCAATTTGCGGCATCAGGCGGCTCAGGCACATTGATATGAGGGCCGCGTGAAGCGGGGAAACTTCGGCAACCCGGCTCAACCCTTCCGCGACGCGTCCAAGTTTGACGCCTTGCGCCAGTATCATTTTCTCAAAGATGGCCCCTAAAAGGACAGGATCAAACTGGCCTCTCTCTGACCCCTCAATCAGGGCATCGATGATATAGCCGCGAATATCTGCGTTTTTGGACGCGAGGCCACGGGCAATCAAAAGATGCCCAATCTCCCCCCAGCTACGATTAGCTTGGAAAAGGGCATTTAGATATCCGTGCCCCGTGGACCAAGAGCTGGCATCACCATCTAAATGGAAAGCATAGGTTGCCCGCGCATAAATGGAGGCAGGGTTTTGCGGCCAGAACAATGTCATCCATTCAAACAACCAGCCCGACCCGCCGCCGCTATATCGGTTGCTTCCCAGGTTCGACGCGAGGGCAGCCGTTGGGATAACGCCGTTTGACAAAACGGTTTTCGGCGTCATGCGTTTGAAAAATGAACGTTTGGCTTTGGGTGCGTTGTTTTGAGGTGTCTCGAGACTCAGAGCAGGCTTGGCCTTAATCGTATATTCGGTTGTCTTTATCGGAACTTTCGACCATCTCGGTTTGGTTTCTGTGGTTACATTCCCCCAAACATATTCGGCAGGACGCAAGCCATCAGGGGCCGTCTCGGTCAAATGCAGGCCTGATAAGGCATTTGTCCAATCCGCATATGGGTCTCGGGCCCGCGCAGCGCTCACCCAGATCACCGGATGAACCTTCACAGATAAATCGGGACGCTCATCTAGGCCGAATAAAAACCGGCCAACGGCGCGCCAAGGTTGAGGCAGATCGTCAACACGTTTGGCGGCTTCATCGCGAAAATCCGGAGCCAATCGTAACATCGAATAACACACATCAGGCACGTCTGATTTCAGGCGGGAGCCGACGAGGGCCTGCGCGCGGTCTACCCAGATCCGCGGATCAATCCACCCGCCCTCATGTGTGGGTGTGCAAAGACGATTTTGTACCGTTCCGCTTGTCACTCTTTTGGCAATGGCGCTCATATGACTGATCATGGGCTGGGCTGCCCGGTTATGCGGATAGTACCGATTTCTTATATCTCGTTTTGTGTTTTTTCCAGTTATCCAAGCCTGCACCAAATCAACAACGCCGTAACCCAAAGCATTCCAAGTATTTGTGAAACCTCTTGAGGTGCCCGTGCCGCCAGACCGAACCCGTTTCAAAAGCGGGTCCAGTCTTTGTGCAAAATTGGGATTTGTGTTGCGCCCCAAACGCGAGATGCCGTCGAGGATAAGTTCAACATCTGTGGCCGTGTCTATCGTCTCCAGCGCTTTCGCGATTGCCGTATAAAGTTCATCATGATCCTGAACCGGCGTAATGGGGTCCGCCATATGTAGAACGCGCAAATTGTGGAAATCTTTCGAAATCAATGTCGGCGAAAATGGTCCGTCTTGAAGCAGGCCGTCCAAACCGTAATTTTTCTGGACGGCGGCGGGGAGAGCTCGAACGTCCTGTAGGACTGCGTCCAAGTCTTCCGCAGATTCCGGCGCGCTGTCGACTTGCGGATCTTCCCCAATGAGCGTCAAGGCTTGCGGTTTGAGAGAGGGCGCGAGGAAGTCAGTCGCGCGGTCTATTTCACTTTCATGATCGGGCGTGAGGGCGTCTTTATATTGATTGATAAGTTTCAGTGCGGCTTCTTGCAGCCCAGCATCTTCATGATCGAGAACGGGAATGACGCTCGTCAAGACGGCGGGCCGTAGCTTTTTATCTGATTTCGCAATCCGTCCCGCTAGTCGGAGCGCGGATTTCGCATTGCCAATGCCGGTCGCTTGGAAAATAATCGGAAGCTCAGAGAGAAGAGCAGGCCGATCCGCGCGGCCCGCTTTGTCCAGAGCCGCCATTTGCGCGAGCGCAAATTTGACGACATGTCCGGTTGGATGCGCCAAGAGCTCGCGGTAGCTTTGCTCTCGCTGTGCCAGCTCATCTTGCGTCGGTTTTAATTGGCTATGGAATTTGTGATTGCCTGAGAGTTGGGTGTTATTGAAATCTTCCGACAAGCTGGACAGTGAAGCGTCCAAGACATCTTCTCTTTTTAAGCTACCCATCTCCACAAGACGAATCAGCGCTTCGCTCCAAGGTTCATATTTCGGATGCGCGTGTTCTAAGCGCCACTTATCCATCGAAAGCACGCGGTTCTCACATTTGAAAACCGCCAAGGCATCAGCCAGTAAAACAGGATCGTTTCTTAGGCGCGTTGACAGGGGAATATAGTCTTCGGGCTTAACGCCGTGATTATGTTTCTTGCTAAGGTAGATATCGACGCCAGTTGCAAAAAAAGCAAAATACTCCGGCGTATCCGGTTTCCCCATCAGTCCTTGTTTGATCCAGCCATAGACCTGCTCAAATTTCAGACTATGCCATTCCTGTTCCAACTTCCATTGCACCCAATCGCCGAGCCAATCTGGGCGTCGATCTTCAATAATCCCATACATTGCCGCTTGCGCGTTTTTGCCGTGAACGAAGAGGTTTTGCTTTTTCACGCCAGAGAGCGGCGCAACAGCGTAAAGTCCAAGGGAGGCCCGCTTATTGATAGGCGCGTCCCAATGCTCCCAAACCTCGCCTTTGCGGTTGGCGACAAATTTCTTTACGCGATCGGACGCCCCTTTGGCGGCCTTATTTCGGGAGACCGAGGAGTAAACGGACTGCGCTGTCTTGGACAGGCTCTTACGGGTTTTCTCGTCCAATCCAGCAACGGATGCGCGCAGCTCTTTTGAGGTGGATTTAAACAGCAGCTCTTCAAATTCTTCGGGGCTCATCAAGCGTCATTCCCATTGCGGCGATCTTCTTCAATACGGGCGGCTAGAACATGTTTGCAGGGTCCGCGCTGCCCTTGGTAACGGGAAAACCACGGACACGTGCAATCGTCAGATTCCGACAGGCGCACAATATGCGTCGTGCCTGTCCCCGGCACGCCATATCGTGTTTTCCCGGACTGCTCACCAAACCGCTCAATCCCGCCGGCCTCCACCAGCTTTCGCGCGTTTTTGAGGCGCGGTTGCATGGCTTCAATCCGGTCCAAATTAAAGGGTAGCTCGCGGTGAAAATATTGCCCGGCGCCTACATCAAACCCCGCTAAACCGCGCGTGCCCAAAGCCGCCAAAGCGCGGGTCACATCGAGCGTCGGTAAGGACATTTTTTTAGCCACCTCATCGGCATCAATCAGCGCTCCCCATTTTAACTGCGCGCGGACGGCGGCAATGGTCTCATCGCTGACGGGATTGGCAAGGACGGAGAGGGCCTGACCCTCGCCTGAAAACCCGCGATGGGTTTCCGGGCTCAGCATGAGGAAGAATCCGCCGCTCGGCAGAACGACCTCCCAAGCGCTTGTCCCGCTTTCGTCATCCGCCCAAACGCGCAAAGATTTGGCTTGCGGCAATAGCGGCTCCAAGACCTTCACGCGGTGGGTGCCCGAAAACCGAACGGCGCCGCGCGCAGGGCGTTGGGACAGACGCAATCCCCGGCCCGAAGAGACAGCATAACTCATCAGCTTTGGGCGGGCACTTTTCGGTAGCGAGCGAATAAAGCGTAAGGCGTCGGGTGCGGGAATTTCGAATTTGAGGTCGAGTGCGGGCTGATAATTTTGAACTTCGGAAAACCCCTTTATCCAGCGCAGCGGCAGGTTTACTTTCTTTTCGACCGTGGCAGCCCCGCCTTTGGACAGTACGACTTCATCCTTACCCACGGCGAAATCAACATCATCTCCATCGCGCAGCCGCATCAGGGCGTTCCGCATAGGTTGGTTAAAATCGACATTTGTTGTGCCGCGCCCGAAGGTTTCTCCGCTGAAACTCTCGCGGGGCAGATCAACCCGCGCATAGACACCTGCACAGCCCGAGAAGCCCTCGAGCCGTAAAAGCGCCTCATTGGACGTCACAACTGGGTCAAGTAGGGCCGGAACATGTTTGAAAAAATGCGTCCGCACGACATCGGATAGCGTGTAGAGCATCTGCCCCAGCTCACGCGGGGCTCGCGCGCGTCCGTCAAAAAAATGCGGTTGCGTCAGGTCCGAGTTAGATGTGGCTAAAGATAATTGCGGGCGGCCCA
>CAZSKH010000049.1:10952-12351 GCA_964607395.1 uncultured Algimonas sp. | reverse complement strand
CGACGAGTTGCGCTTCTAATTTGCGTATTTCGGATTTAGCTGTGTCCTCATCCTGTTCCAGTGCATCTTTCGCGGCGTTTAATCGGGCCAGCAGAGCGGCGGCAATGAGTTGCTCTTCGCGTTTGGGCTCCAAAAGGCCAGATAACTCATCGGCACGCCGCATGGATTCAGATGCTTGGATTTGGGTGTCGGCGACGGATTTCTCGCGCTCGCGTAAATCTGTTTGCGCTGTTTCCAGCGTGTCCAGCGCCGACTGCCAGCGTTTCAGCCAGAGTAGCGCTTTATACTCATGGATTTCACCTGCGAGCCGTTTGTAGCGGGCCGCTTGTCGGGATTGACGCCGCAAAGACAGCAGTTGGCTTTCAATCTGACCGACAATATCTTCGAGGCGGTTTAAGTTATTCTCAGCCGCACGCAGACGAAGCTCGGCTTCGTGGCGGCGGGAGTGCAGACCGGAAATGCCGGCAGCCTCTTCTAGAATGCGGCGGCGATTGCTGGGCTTGGCTGCGATCAGTTCTGAAATTTGTCCCTGCCGAACGAGGGCAGGCGAGTTTGCACCCGTGCTCGCATCAGCGAAGAGAAGCTGCACATCTTTCGCGCGGACAGTCTTGCCATTGATTTTATATTTTGAGCCTTTGGACTTCTCAATGACTCGCATGATTTCCAGCGTATCATCATCGTTAAAGGCTGGCGGCGCGATACGGGCGGAATTATCCACAGTCAGCGTGACATGCGCTTGGTTGCGTCCGGGACGTGTTTTCGTCCCGTTAAAAATGACATCATCCATCGCCGCGCCGCGCATGGCTTTCGCGGAATTGGCGCCCATGACCCAGCGGATGGCTTCCAGGAGATTGGATTTCCCGCAACCATTCGGCCCGACAATACCTGTCAGCCCAGGTTCAATCAGGAATTCAGTGGGCTCGACGAAGGATTTAAAGCCCGTCAGCTTTATAGAATTGAAGACGAGCGAGCTCATGACTTACTCAGCGTCTGCTTTTTCAGGAATCGGCTCACCCAGCGCCGGTAAGAGCAGTTTCTCGATCGATTCTAAATCACTTCCGGACGTCTTCTTGCCATTTACAAAGAAGCTTGGTGTGCCGCGTACGCCTTGATCGACTCCCATTTGCGTGAAGGCTTCATAGCGCGCGATGATTTCCGGGTTCGTCAGGCAGGCGAAAAATTCAGCCTCTGATAGGCCGGAGGATTTGGCCAAACTGATATAGGCCTGACGCAGTCCGCCCGGCTTGGAACCCATTTCATAAATTTGGGATTGACGGTCAAATTGCAGTTTTATGTTCTTATAGAATTTCTCTCGGTCCGCACACAGCGCCAATTTATGGCCTGTCGTTGCGATTTCCGGACTCGCCGCTGGGAAAGGCCGGAAGACATATTTGACCTT
>CAZSKH010000049.1:1178-10852 GCA_964607395.1 uncultured Algimonas sp. | reverse complement strand
GGCAATCCTTGAGATTTAATGCGAATAAGCAAGGGGGCCTACGCATTGGGCTATGGATAGGTTTTATGCCCCATAGCCGTTGAAATTCATGATGTGGATTTATTTATGGTCATGTCCGGCATGGGCGTCGGCCGGTTCGATTCCTTCGGGCAGGGTTGAAAAGCCTTTTTTGTCCATATCATTGATGAGCGTGACCAAGCTTTTCGCGTCCGATTTTCCCTTGTATTTTTGTCCGTTGATGAGGAAGGCGGGAACACTTTGCACTTCGGCGAGGGTCGCCCGGTCCAAATTATCAACAATACGGGCTGTGATATCCGGATTACGTAGACAGCTGTTCATCGCTTCCTTGGTTTCCATGCCGGCCAATCGGGCTATTTCGCGATAGGCTTCTTCTCCGCGCCCTTCGCCGGCCGCTTTGAAAATCGCGTTTTGGTTTTCCATCTGATATTCGATAATGGACATATAATCTTCAGTTGGCGCGCATGACGCCAAGCGGAATCCTGCCATTGCCAGATTGATAGGCTGGGTCGGGAACTCGCGGAAGACCACGCGCAATTTTCCAGTTTCAACAAGTTCTGATTTTATTATCGGCCAGTCATCTGAAAACCAACTCCCGCAATGTGGGCAGGTGACCGACGCCCAGATAATAAGCGTTTGAGCCGCGGACTCGTCGCCCACGACATGATCGTCAGGGGCCTCTGTTAAGGCGAACTCTGTGACGCGGGCGGGCAGATCGCCCTGTTGTTGGGCTGCCGCCCCCAGCGGCAAAGTCAAAAAACCTACGGCGGCGATGAAGGCCCCTAAAGTTGAGGAAAATTTCATTTATTTTGATCCTTTAGATAAGACCTGACGCCCCATCTTCTCGAGCGCTTGTTTCAAACGCTCGTTTTTTATATCTGACAGACCCGCCCGCAGCTCAGTCTCCTGACGCGGGGCGAGGCCTCTTTTTGCTTGTGTTCGCGCGGGATTCGTCATGCGCGATTGGACAACCTTAATGCGGCCAACATGACTGGGACCTAAATGCGCATTAAGACGCTGTAATATGGGTCCAGATTGGGCGAGAATCAGGGAGGCCGCAGGACCGGGGGCAGAAATAATGAGGGTTCGTCCACCGCGTCCGCCCAAAAACCTGACCGGTGAGGAGATTTTTGACCATCGCGGCCCCATAATTTCGGGCCAAATCTTCTCGAGCGCCATGGCTGAGCGCCCGCCGCCATGTTTTTTCGCTAAGGGGCGCATAACTTTGGAGACGGAAAGCCCGGCGCTGGGGGCTGCGCGATATTGCGGGCGGCCCCGTTGGCTTTCGACCCATTGGCCTAAGACTTGGTCATTATGTCGCTTCTTGTCTGACATGGGCGGCTGTGTCGCCTATTGCGGCCAAGCCGTAAAGCGGACACATCGACATTATGCACCCTATTTCGGATATGCGCGCCGCTTTGTTGAGTTGGTATGATGAGCAAGGGCGGGTTCTGCCTTGGCGGGTTCGGCCCGAAGACCGCGCGCAGGGCAGCGTTCCTGACCCCTATGCGGTCTGGCTATCCGAAGTCATGAGCCAGCAAACGACACTGGCGCATGCAACGCCCTATTGGGAAAAGTTCCTCGCCGCCTTTCCGGCCATTACAGATCTCGCCAATGCTGACCGCGACATCGTCCTCTCTATGTGGGCCGGCCTTGGATATTATGCGCGGGCGCGGAACCTGCATAAATGTGCTGGGGTTGTGCGGGATGAACATGACGGTAATTTCCCAACGGATGAGGCAACATTGTTAGGCCTGCCCGGCATTGGACCTTACACGGCGGCGACCATCGCAGCGATATGTGCAGACGAGGCTACAAATATTGTGGACGGGAATGTCGAGCGCGTCATTTCGCGCGTTTTTGCCTATGATTCGCCGCTCCCCAAAGGCCGAAAAGGCCTGCGGGAATTGGCCGGATCTTTGGTCCGCGCGCAGAGGCCCGGGGATTATGGTCAGGCGTTAATGGACCTTGGCGCGGGGTTATGCTCGCCGAAAAAACCGACATGTTTGCTTTGCCCTTGGTCAGAGTGGTGTGTTGCTCATGCAAATGGGGAAGAGACGCTTTATCCAAAAAAAGAGAAGAAGAAGCCGACGCCAATCCGCTATGGCTATGCCTATGTGCTGCGCTGCGGCGATGAGGTTCTAGTCGAACAACGCCCGGATAAAGGCCTGCTTGGCGGGATGCTGGGCGTGCCAACATCAAGCTGGGGTGAAAAACCAAGCGACCATAGCGCTGCGCCAATAAACCGAAATTGGGAGCGGGCAGGGGAGATCAAACATGTCTTCACGCATTTTGAATTGCGGCTTGAGGTGTTCACCGCAGAAACCGATACGCAGATTAAAGGTCAGTGGACCGAAGAGGTCTCAGGGATGCCGACGGTTTTCCGAAAGGTTGTCGACGCTGTATTCACGTCCTGATCCTGCGGGCATTAAAAAAGGCGCAAGTCCGAAAACGCGCGCCTCTCAAAATGTTTTACCGGGAAACGGGTTCCCCAGATCAAGCTTACTTGTAGTTACCTTCAAGGCCGAAGTGCTTTGTCAGCATGTAATAGACAACTGCGCGATACTTACTTGGGTTTGATTTCCCGTATTTTTCCATAACGGTTGCGATAGCGCCGTCGAGGTCTTGGCTCTCGGACAATCCGTGTTTTTTGATCAGGAAGCTGTTCTTGACTGTGTCCAACTCAGACTGATCTGAACCTGCGACGGTTGATGAGTCCTTGTTGTAGATGGATGGGCCACAGCCGATTGTAACCTTACGCAGAAGGTCCATGTCAGGTGTCACGCCGATCTTCGTTTTTAGATCGCTCGCATATTTTTCGATTAGGTCGTCACGTTTGCTCATTTTGGTCTCCAAAGTTCCCCATAAAATAAAGAGACCCGCGCAGCAGCCCGGGCCTAAGGTGTCTGTATGGTTAACTCGCGTTAAACGCAAGCTGAACGGCATTAAGTCCCGTTAAGCTTGCGCAGCCTCTGCCATTTCGGCGCGGACCATCGCGCGGACGGTGTCGATGGGCTGGAGGCCTTTGGGGCCTTGTAAGTGCCAGAACGTCCAGCCGTTGCAGGACGGCGCATTGGTTAGCAGCGCGCCGAGTTTATGGATAGACCCGCTCTGCTTGCCTGATTCGAGGCTGCCATCAGCGCGTACGGTCGCAGAGAGGATGCCATTCTTTGAGAAGACTTTTGTTCCGATTTTAACGAGGCCGCGTTCGACGAGATTGCCAAAGGGCACTTTCGGCTCGGAGCGTTTGGATTTTGTCACGGCGACAGTTGTGCCTTCTTCAATCGAGGCAATGCGGCGGCTGGCGTGGATGATATAGTCGTCTTCGCGTTCAAAGCCTATGTAGTTGCGGCCCAGTTTTTTCGCAACGGCGCCCGTGGTGCCTGTGCCAAAGAAGGGATCGACAATGACATCGCCGGGATTTGTAGTGGCGAGGATAACGCGGTGGAGCAAACTTTCCGGTTTTTGCGTCGGATGGGCTTTCTTGCCGTCACCTTTTTTAAGGCGCTCGCGCCCTGTGCAGATCGGGAGTGTCCAATCAGAGCGCATTTGCACCCCTTCATTGAGCATCTTCATCGCATCATAATGAAAGGTTGGCTTGGCATCCTCAGATTTTGAGGCCCAGATGAGGGTTTCATGCGCATTGGTGAAGCGCGTACCGCGGAAATTCGGCATTGGGTTGGTCTTACGCCATATAATGTCGTTTAGAATCCAGAACTGTTGGTCTTGAAGGACAGTGCCAACGCGGAAGATGTTGTGATAACTGCCCATCACCCAAATCGCGCCATTTGGCTTTAAGATACGGCGGGCCGCAGCCATCCAATCTTGTGTGAACAAGTCATAGGCATCCATCGTGTCATATTGGTCCCACGCTTCGGTCACGCCGGCCACGTGAGAATTGTCAGGGCGGGACAGATCACCGCCAAGCTGTAAGTTATAAGGCGGGTCAGCGAAGACGAGATCGACGCTTTCTGCGGGCAGGGCATTCATATTTGCAATACAATCGCCTTGAACAATCTGGTTCAGCGGCATCTCTGAGAGCGGCATTTCCTCGCCCGGTTGACGGCGGGCCGGAGGGTTCGGATTGGTGATGACCTTAAAACGATTATTCGGTTTTTCTTGCACGTGAGAGGCTTTCGAGACGGGGGTTTCTTGTTGTTCCCTCCTTTGGTCGCTGATTCGTCCTAACAGTCAGTTAAATCATTGATTTACTTTGATAATTAAGAATTGAGTAACACCTATTAATATCCACAGGCCGTTCGTTAGGGGAGGTTGCCGAGGTGTTAATGTGCATCACGACGACGCTGCGCGGATTGAAATGGTTATAGTCCGTTAACGTATGGGCATTCAGGGAGGCGTCGGAACGCTTGGGGGAAATTTGCGCGGTCGTTTGGCTTGGGCACTTCAGTCTTTGCCTGAGCGAGAAACGTATCTGCGCGCAGGTGGGGAAGTGGTTTAATACACGCTCAGTACACGCGTGCAGTTTATGATTTTAAGCTGCACTCGCGCGCAAGAATGACTTTGAGACAGTGCCGTTAAAAAATTAGGACGCGCTTTCTAATTTTCACGTCTATTTCCGGATCATCGAATAAAGCGGGGTTGTCCCGCCCACTCTGACCTAAGGACTATCATCATGGCCGCTGCCAAGAAAACTGCAAAAAAAGTAACAAAGAAAACAACTAAAGTTTCAAAGAAAGCTGACGCTAAAACAACTTCAGCGCTTCGCAAGGGCACATTGGCTTATCTCGGCCTTTACGGTTTCGCAGCCGAGCGCGCAGCGATGCGTGCAGAGCAAGTCAAAGCGTTTTACGCGAATACAACTGACGGCCTTTTCGAAGACCTGATTGCACACGGCGAAAAAGTTGAAAAGCTTGTCGTTGGCACGGCCAAGACAGCCCAAGAGCGCGCTCTAGAAACCTTTGAAACAACATCTGACAAAGTCAAAGCTGCTGTGCCTTTCGGTGCGAATGATCGCGTTGAAGAGCTGGAAGCTGAAATCAAAACTCTGAACAAGAAGATTTCTGCTCTGTCCAAAAAGGCAAAGACGCCAGCGAAGAAAACGGGCATCAATAAGCAGGTTATGGCGACTGAAAAGACAGCTTCTAATTTAAAGAAGACAGCTTCTAAAGCGGCTTAATTCGCGACCTTTTCCGGCTGACCCAATCCGTGTCGTCCCCTGACGGCCAATCTCTCTCCCTTGATGGCCTTGGATTGAGTCAGTTTGAAACCTGCGGCGTCTGCATTTTATGCAGACGCCGTTTTCTATGGCGAAAGCACAACTGAATAAAATGGGATAGAAGACGACTCGACACGCGCGCGTGCGTTTCCTACTCCTATTGCAAAATATCGGGAGAGGACTGGGATTTATGCCGGATAAACAGGTAAAAATCGGCACGAAGGCCGCAGAGTCGACAACGTCGGTAAACGGGTTAGTCGGGTTCAGACGGTCCGAAATTGTCAAAAGCTTTGGCCTGATGGCAAGCTATGCCGCCAAGCAACCCAAACCTTTCGCCAAACATATCGTCAAATATGCCGCCGAGATGGTCGAGGTCGCCAAGGGCACGTCCGAGCTGGCTCCGGACAGAAAAGACCGCCGCTTTAAAGATGAGAGTTGGCAGAAGAACCCGCTTTATAAACGCGGTATGCAATCTTGGCTCGCGATGAAGCAAGAGCTGAACGGCTGGATAGAGGACTCCCGTATGCATCCGGCGGATCAGGCTCGCGCTAAATTCGTGACGGATTTGATCGTTGATGCACTCGCCCCGACGAATACACTACTCGGCAATCCGACAGCGATGAAAATGCTGGTGCATACCAAAGGGCAAAGCCTCGTGAAGGGTATGCAAAACGCCTATCATGACCTCACGAAAAATGGCGGGATGCCCAGCCAAGTTGACGGGCGGCCGTTTAAGATCGGCGAAAACCTCGCTACGAGTCCCGGTGCTGTCGTGTTCAAAAACGAGATGCTGGAAGTCATTCAATATACCCCGCAGACGGATCAGGTTTATAAAACGCCGTTGATGATCATTCCGCCTCAGATCAATAAGTTCTATGCGACCGACCTCGCGCCGGATAAATCTATGGTCCGTTTTTTGACGAAGATGGGCTATCAGGTTTTTGCCGTCTCTTGGCGAAACCCAACCCGTCAACATGCGCATTGGGGATTGGAAGAATATGTGAACGCGCTATTCGCGGCATCGGACGCCGTGCGTAAGATCACACGCAGTCCGCGCCTCAATGTGACAGGGGCCTGTTCCGGCGGCACGACACTCGCGCTTTTCCTGTCCGAACTTGCAGCACGCGGCGATAACCGCGTGAATTGCTACACGCTGATGGTGTCAGTGTTGGATGCGAAAAAGGTCGATAGCGAAGTGGGTCTGTTCGTAACGGATAAGGGGATTGAGCAAGCTCGTAAAATGTCTCAGAAAAAAGGGGTCTTGGAGGGCGAGCAATTAGGCCGTGCTTTTGCTTGGATGCGGCCCAATGATCTTATCTGGAACTATGTGGTCAATAATTATCTGTTAGGACAAGACCCGCCGCCTTTTGATGTCCTCTATTGGAATAATGATACGACGAACCTACCGGCACAGCTCCATTCGGATTATCTGGACATTTTCCAAGATCGCCGGTTCCGCAAAGACAAAAATGTCGTCTTCATGGACAATATCGTTGATCTGGAAGCCGTGACCCAAGACGGGTTTATGGTCGCAGGCATCACCGATCATATTACGCCGTGGATGGCGTGTTACCGCAATATTCGGTTATTCGGTGGAGAGATCGACTTCGTGTTGTCTAATTCCGGACATTTGCAATCGTTGCTCAACCCGCCTGGCAATCCTCGCGCCCGCTATTTCACGAATATGGACCATCCGCCGCGCGCGACGAAATGGCTGGAAGCTGCGGAAACCGTGGATGAAAGCTGGTGGTTACGATGGAATGAATGGCTATCAGTTCGGTCCGGAGAGATGAAAAAAGCCCCGAGGAACCTCGGGAATAAGGCTTTTCCAGCGCAATCCACAGCGCCCGGCGAATATATTTTCACCTGACACCTCTCGTTCATATCACTGTGTTAAGGATTGGATAAAGGCGGCTGCCTCGCCGTAATACTAAAAACATAAGCCACCCGGGGTAAATCGGGTGGGATTGGCGCGCGGGTCTAAAGACCCTTCCGCGCCGGGAAAGACGAAACGATGCCACATACATTGAAGGCCATTGACGGCCATGAAGAACCAATTGAAGCCCATTCAATTCCGCGTATCTTCTTCTCCAAAGTGGGCAATCAAAAACTCCGAACCGCAATTTGGTCAGGCGTAGATAAGGGTGACGGCAAACGCACGCCACTTTTGTTTTTCAATGGAATTGGCGCGAACCTCGAGATCGCGCAGGCTTTTGCGGATACTTTCACAGGCCGGGACATCATCACATTTGACATGCCCGGCGTTGGGGGATCTCCTGATCCGACAGTGCCTTACCGGCCTTGGTGGGTTGCGAAAGCTGCCAAGCAAATTTTACTGGAAAACGGCTACAATATCGTCGACGTTTTGGGTGTGAGCTGGGGCGGTGGTCCGGCACAGCAATTTGCCTGGCAGAATAAGAAAATGACGAAGCGTCTCATTTTGTGTGCGACCACAACTGGCGTCACCATGGTGCCAGGAAAGCCAAAAGCCTTGATGAAAATGGCGAGCCCGAAACGTTATATCGATCGGGATTTCCTCAAGAAAAATTTCGAGACACTTTATGGCGATGCGGCGTCTCAGGCCGGAGAGTTCTCAATCAATATGATGCCGCCGTCGATGAAGGGTTATCTCTTTCAGCTGACCGCCATGGCTGGCTATTCGACGCTGCCTTTCATTCGCCGGATCAAAGCCAAGACCCTTATTATCATGGGCGATAATGATCATATCGTTCCGCTTGTGAATGGGAAAATTCTCGACACGTTCCTGCCGCGATCCAAACTTCGCGTTATTAAAGGGGCAGGGCATTTATTTTTGTTGACCCGCCGGGATGAAACCGTGGACATTATTCGGAAATTCTTCTTGGAGCCCGAAGTGGCCATGCCGCATGTTGATGCGGTGAAATTACCATCCGTCGAAGAAAGCTACATTAACTACAACACTAATTTTGCGAGATAATTATGGCCAAGACTCCCAACGACAAAGATACCATTCGTAAAATTTGGCTCGCTGGGATCGGGGCCTATGGCCGCGCGGTCACAGAAGCCAAAGGCGCGGTGGATACGCTGGCGGGAAAAGGCTCAGAGGTTTTTGATGAGCTTGTACAAAAAGGCGAAATGCTAGAAACCGTCGGCAAATATAAAGCTAATGAATTGGTTGGTAAGGGCAGTGAGTTGGTCGGCAAAGGCAAAGCTGCCGTTGAAGATATCACACCGGATTTTGAAATTGATGATCGCATTGCCAAAATGCGCGCGCGCCTATCAGGTGCAGCCGAAAAACGCGATGACCGGCTAACGGCCCGCGTGGACAGGCTCGAAGCAAAGCTGGATGCGATTTTGGAAAAGCTGGACATTGGGGATGCGGCCCCGAAAAAGCCAGCTACCCGAAAGAAAGCGCCCGCACGGAAAAGAGCCGCCCCAAAAACGAAAATGACGACGCAGAAGACGGCGGCAGTGAAGAAGAAAGCGCCTGCGAGAAAGACTGCGGCGAAAAAGCCGACTGCGAGAAAAGCACCGCCCAAGAAAACGGCGACGAAGAAATAATCAGGGTGAGGTTAAACTCGATCTCCTCTTCTCCCATAGGGAGAAGGTGGGCGCGCAGCGCTCGGATGAGGAGATTTATTTTAATGGAATTTTTGAATTTCCTAAGTCGATCCCCTCATCCCCCCTTTGGGGACCTTCTCCCCAAGGGAGAGGGGGCCTCTTCCTATTGACCCGCTCTGCCACGAAGACCAGAATTCTCGCCACTGCGCTCCAGCTGTTCAACAATGAAGGCGAAGCGCAGGTCTCTAGCGTGGATATTGCCTCCGTAATGGGCATCAGCCCGGGCAACCTTTATTACCATTACAAGGGTAAGGATGAAATTATCGCGGCCCTGTTCGAGGATTTCGATGTTGAGATCCGCCAAGTTCTCTCGGCCCCGCTCAAAGACCCGCTCGCGATTGAGGATAATTGGATTTACCTTTATATTATCTTTGAAGAGATTTTCGACTTCCGCTTTTTTTACCGCAATCAGGGGGAATTGCTGCAACGTATTCCCATGCTGCGCGGGCCATTCTCACGTATCTTGGCATTGAAAGAGCGCGCGGGCTTCTCATTGCTCTCAACGCTGGAAGAACTCGAGAAACTGACATTTGACGAAGGTGAAAAAGCCGCGCTTGCGGGACGGCTCGCGCAGCATTTTACTTTCTGGCTACAATATCACGACTTGCGGTTCGGAACAGCTCCCGAGAAACGCCTCATCGACCAAGGCGTCTTCATGACCCTGATCCAAATCACGCCCTATTGGCAACACGGCGAAGGCTATGCTGAATTATTGAGCGAGTTTGCCAGCGGAAAAATTGATTGATGCAGGGATTAAGCTCAGAAGGTAATGAGGACATTTTACCTTTCAGGCCAAAGATGCTGGCGTGTTTTGGGCCGCCCTGCTGTTTAACACTTTATTTTGAGGCATAATTGACTATCAGCTCCCCAAATTTTTTTG
>CAZSKH010000049.1:0-1168 GCA_964607395.1 uncultured Algimonas sp. | reverse complement strand
GAGAATGGCATGAAAGACGCAACATTAGGTATCCATGCTGGATATGAGACAGACCCCACGACAAAATCTGTGGCGGTACCAATCTATTAAACTGTCGCTTATGAATTCGATAATGCCCAGCATGGCGCGGACCTCTTCGATCTGGCCGTTCCGGGAAATATTTACACACGCATCATGAACCCGACAAATGACGTGCTCGAAAAGCGCGTTACGGAAATGGAAGGCGGGATTGCAGGTCTTGCCGTTGCGGCGGGCAGCGCGGCCATTCAATATGTTATCCTGACCATTGCAGAGCTAGGCAGCAATATCGTCACAGTCCCAATGCTTTACGGCGGGACTTACACGCTGTTCAAACATATGTTCCCAAGTCTCGGGATTGATTGCCGCATTGCGGAAGATGACAACGCGGCCTCTATCGACGCGTTGATTGATAAAAACACGCGCGCTATTTTCTGCGAAAGTATCGGTAACCCTGCCGGCAATATTGTCGACCTCGAAGCCTTGGCGGCTGTTGCCAAAAAACATGGCGTTCCGCTCATCGTTGATAATACGGTGGCCAGCCCGTGCCTCATCAAGCCGATCGAACATGGCGCTGACATTGTGATTCACTCCCTGACCAAATATATTGGCGGGCATGGTAACTCGCCGGGCGGCATGATTGTCGATAGCGGGAAATTTGATTGGGTCGCAAATGAAGAGCGCTTCCCAATGCTCAATAATCCGGAACCCGCTTATCATGGCGTTGTCTATACCGAAGCCTTCGGCCCCGCCGCCTTTATCGGACGCGCACGGACCGTGCCGCTTCGCAACACGGGCGCGGCCCTGTCGCCGATGAATGCATTCTTGATTTTGCAGGGATTGGAAACGCTCTCGCTGCGTATGGAGCGCCATACTGAAAACGCGATTGCCGTCGCGAAATATCTGGAAAATGATCCGCGCGTAGAGTGGGTGAATTATGCAGGACTGAAGTCTTCCCCATATTACGATCTCGCGCAGAAATACACAGACGGTAAGCCCTCTGGCTTATTGTCTTTTGGGGTGAAGGGCGGATTTGAAGCGGGTGTAAAGTTCTATGACGCTCTACAAATTTTCAAACGGCTGGTGAATATTGGGGACGCAAAATCCCTCGCAGCCCATCCACCTCGACCACCCATAGGCAACTAAATGC
>CAZSKH010000048.1:12166-12453 GCA_964607395.1 uncultured Algimonas sp. | reverse complement strand
TCCTACCTATTATCGGCACACAAAACCCGACACGGATTACCGAGTCGGGCTATGCGGCGCAGGTGAACCTCACTGGGCGCGAAATTTATGATGTCGTCGAGGCCTATCGCGGAGAAGCTATGCCATAGGCCCCAGCCGCCCTAAAACCGTCGGGCGACGCCAATTGTCAGCACAGGATAATATTTATAGTCCCCAACGTTGTCCTCGATTTCGGTTATATCAGCCTCGAGTTCTTGGCGGAGCAAAGCGCTGCTGGACAAAGATCCGTTTACCGATACCAAATCACC
>CAZSKH010000048.1:0-12156 GCA_964607395.1 uncultured Algimonas sp. | reverse complement strand
GGGTGAATTCATGAACATGACGCCTGCACGGGCATTAAAGGACCAATCCTTGGACCCCGCAACAAAGCCATCATAACCTAAACCTGCATAGGGAGCGAAGCTGCCGAATTCAGCTTTTCCCGTTAATGTGCCGACTTCCGATGGGGTAAAAACCTGATCTCCAATTTCGACATTGACGGCGGGCGTCACGTCAAAATCTAGAGTTTTATCGCCCAGAAATACCCCGCCGGACAGAACGAATCCATTTTTGAAAGGCGCAACATCGACAAAACCCCCAAAGATCGTGGCGTCATAATCGCCATCATAATCAATATCGTCAGATTCAACATCAACGTCTATGTCTAAGCTTAAATAATTGAAACTCCCACGCAGCGCAAAAAGGTCATTAGGCGCGTATTTGGCTTCTACCGTTGCGCCTGTGGTTCCGACCCCTAAGCCGACGCCGAATTTACTGTTGCCGCTAGAGGATTGAGCGTCCGCAGCGTAAGCAATGTCAGAGCTAAACCCGACACATAGGGCAGCACACCCTAAAACTAGAGTAATTATTTTCATGATGATCTCCAAACCCGAAGCGAACTGCGTGCAGCCCTGCGCTGCGCCCCATCAGTGTCGCTTGGTGTTCGGGATCCTTAGATATGAAACCTTAACGAGTGTCTAGCGTTTCAGCCCAAAAATCGATTTTTCGTTTTAGAGCAAACCTTCAAAATCGGACGCCGCATGGCGCTCTTTGAGCCCCTTATCATCCCAATAGCGATTAACGAGTTGCCCCCGGCGAAACGCCGGACGCGCCGCCAGTTGTTTGGTCCAACGTTGCAGATGCTCATATGTTTCGACCTGCAAAAACTCCCCGGCCTCATAAATAACACCGCGCGCCATCGCGCCATACCACGGGTAAATCGCAAAATCGGCAATTGTCAGCTGATCCCCCGCAATAAATTCGCGCGTCGCGAGTTGCTGATCCAAGACATCCAACTGACGCTTCGTCTCCATCGCGAAACGGTCAATGCAATATTCAATTTTCATCGGTGCATAGGCGTAAAAATGACCGAACCCGCCGCCGAGATAAGGCGCGCTGCCCATTTGCCAGAACAGCCAGGACAAACATTCCGTCCGTGCAGGGCCGCTTTCAGGCAGGAACAGTCCGAATTTTTCGGCCAGATGCATCAGGATTGATCCCGATTCAAAAACCCGCACGGGCGTCTCGCCAGAGCGGTCCATCAAGGCCGGAATTTTTGAGTTGGGGTTTATGTCGACAAAACCCGATCCGAATTGATCGCCCTCGCCTATATTGATGAGCCAAGCATCATATTCCGCTGCGCTGACGCCGGCGGCTAACAGCTCTTCGAACATGATTGTGACCTTCACCCCATTGGGCGTTCCGAGCGAGTAGAGCTGAAAGTCATGCTCGCCGACCGGAAGCGCTTTTTCATGGGTAGAGCCAGCGGTTGGACGATTAATATTCGCGAATTTCCCGCCAGAGGCTTTGTTCTTCCAAACCTTCGGCGGAGTCCATTCGGATAGGGTTTGCTCGCTCATCATCTCTCTCCATATAAATTAGCCTCCCGAACTACGCTGTTCGGGAGGCTATGAAAAGTGACGGCTTTGTGAAGCGAAAACTTATTGAATCGTTTCCTCGGCATCCATAACCCGAATTTTTCCGCCATCGGTGAGCTCGCCGCCCGGCGACATCGCGTCGTCAAACATTTTTTGTGTGGTGACGCCCATGTTCAAGCGTACAGAAAAAGCCCGAGCTTGGCCCTGTGCTTCTGCGAAGACATTGAGGAAATAAACGCCGTCTACGTCAGATTTCACATCGAGATCCCAAATATGCGTGCCCGGAACAGCCATATTAAAGGTCTTCGCCCCGGAGCTACCGAACAAACTCAAGCCAGCGCTTGGTTCGATTGTCACAGTCATAACGCCGTCATCATAGCCGTCTTCAAAACGCAATTGAACGGCTTGGAAAGACCCGGATGTCATGGATTTCGGCAGTGCCGAGGACATAGTAACACTCGCGCCGGGTTTGACCGTTGCGACTGGCGCCATGTCTTTGTTCGATGTGGAGGCATGTGTATGCGGCGCCGCTTTCACGGTCACGTCTTCATCGGCGGAGGCCGCCGTGCAAGCCGCTAAACCGCCCACTAAAATGGATGAAAGTGCCAATTTGGTAAAACGCGTCATTATTGCGCCTCCACTGTAAAGTTGTAGCAAATATCCCCGGTTGTCGCACCTTGCTGGATATTTCGGAAAGCATAGGCTTCCATGACATGGGTCCCGGCCGCGAGAGCAAAGGTTTGTGTCTCGGAGCGGTCATCACCGCTACCGCCGACACCAACGCGTACTCCGTCCTTGAAGACAAGGAAGTCAGGATCGCCGGAGCCCGCCGTCGTTTGGGTCATCGTAAAATCATAACTGCCCGCAGATGGAATATCGATACGGAAATAACGTCGGTTCCCGTGCTTATTAAAAGACCCGAAATTATCGACAGAACAAAAGGCAACCGCCGTCCCATTCGTTGGAAGGACCTCATAGACTGGCAGAATGTCGGCAATACCTCCAGTATTCGTTTCGCCCACACCAAAGCCGGTTGAGCCATTGATGTTTTGTGCATTGGTCAAAGCCGTAATCTCGCTTGTCGTGATTCCGGTCTGATTATCTAACGCTTCAAGGAAGGCGAAGATCGACGTGAAAGCTTCTGTATCTTTATAATCGGGGTCTGTGAACGCACCGTAGATGGGTCCAAGGCCGTAACTCGCCGTATCTGCACCATCATCAACGCCATCAAACAAATCATAGAGGATGGATTGAACGGAGCCTTCCGAATACCAGCCCGTCGAGGTGTAGGTATTATTCTCAACATCAATCCTAAAACCGCTGCCTTGCGCTGTGCCAAAGCTGTCGCGATAGAATGAATCGCCTAATATCATGCCGGACAGCGCGTTCCCCCAGCCCTCGCCGAAAGCCACGCGGGCATCCAAACGATCGCTCGACGTGTGCGGACCGCCGATAGAGTCGGACCGGCTCAGGCGATTTTCGAAATAATGGCCAAACTCGTGAACTACGACATGGACATCATATTCATCCGTATCATTTCCGGCATCGCCTAGAATGCGAATAACGGGCGTTCCATTTGAAACGGTGAATGAGGATGTGCCGATTTGGCCATCGGCAACACTGCCACCTTCGGCCCTGTTCCGCGTACTCCACAGGACATTAAAGGCCGGGAAATTAATATCGGCATCGACAGCGATAAACTCTTCCAATGTGCCGTAAAGCGTGTCGAGCAAAGCAAAAGGCGCCGCCGCCCGCGTCGATGTATAGCTGCTGCCGCCCCAGCCCGAGCCTGCATTTAGGTCACGCGTTTGATTGCTGGCCGGAACGACGGATAGCCCGCCTTGAATCGCATAAAGCGCGTCCGAGGATGTATTATCGACAACTTTCATGTCGATGAGGTTCGGCGCCGTTTTTTGGACTTCGGACCGGACACGGATCCGGACGTTCTCGCCGGACTCGACGGTGAAACTATAGTCGCCATTATCATCGGAAACTGTGCTTTGCAGAACCGTACCGCTGGCATTGAGAAGCTCAACAGGGGCTTGGCGGATCGGCATTTGGACGATGTTATCATAATCCAAACCGCTTGACGCGCCCACTGGAAAAGGCACGCGATCATAGGTCAATTTACCTGATACCGTCACGTCCATTGCAACAGCCGCAGGGGTCATTGTTACCGTCAAAGTCGCGGTTCCGTCATTCCCGGCCGCATCACTCGCCGTCGCGGTACACACACTTTCTGTATTCGCCGTGACAGTGGCTGCAGTGAAGACATTTGTTGAGACATTGAAACTGCCGCCATTGGTACAGCTGACAGTTGGGCCTGTGGTAACGGCAGTGTCATCTGTTGCCGAAAGGGTCGAGGTCCCCGTTTGGCCGGATTCGACGGTCAAGGTCGCGGGGCTAAAGGTCAGAACAGGCGCAGTTGTGTCAGGCACGGGCGCGGTCATTGTAACCGTCAGGGTCGCCGTCCCAGTATTGCCGGCAGCATCGCTGGCCGTCGCTGTACACACACTTTCGGTGTCCGCTGTGACTGCGGCTGCCGTAAAGATATTGGTGCTGACACTAAAAGCGCCGCCATTCGTACAGCTAACTGTCGGACCTGACGTCACGCCACGTGCGTCGGTCGCTGACAACGTCGAACTACCAGTTGCTTCAGATTCGACAGTTAAAGTGGTTGGGCTAAAGGCCACAGCCGGAGCCGTGGTATCCGCAACTGGCGGGGGCGGTGTTGGCGTGGACGATCCGCCTCCTCCTCCGCCGCCACAGGCTGACAAGAGCAGCGCTGATGCGATCGAAAGTGCGGGAAGATAGGATGTTTTTAAATAGGTCACAGGTCACCGATATTACTTCGTTTATGAAAACTAACTGAATTTTTGCCGAAATGCGATGACAATTCAGTAATAAACTCCAAAATTGCGGGCGCTGATCGGCTAAAACAGCCCGCAATCTCCCAATTTTTATCGCCATACCCCGATATTATCGTGAATTTTGGACCTAACTGCGACAAACCGCAGTTTCGCCGTGTAAATGATGCATTTATCCGGGCCTCTGCCCTTAAACACGTAACCGGGCTTGACGACCGACCTGATTCCACCCTATCGGGCGCGCGGGCCCCGTCTCCCCACTGAGACGAAACTCTAGCGGTGTACAAAAACGCACCACAGGAGACATTGTGACGACACTATCCAAACCGGACCTCCGTCCGGCCGATCCTCGTTTTTCTGCAGGACCAACACGCAAGCGCCCCGGCTGGTCGCTAGACGCCTTGTCAGATGCTGCGCTCGGTCGATCTCACCGCTCAGCGCTCGGCAAAGCCAAACTCAAAGAGGTCATCGACCTTAGCCGCGAAATTTTACAAGTGCCTGATGATTACCGCATCGGGATTGTCCCTGCATCCGATACGGGCGCTGTCGAGATGGCCATGTGGTCCATGCTCGGCCCGAGACCTGTCATGGTCGCGGCTTGGGAAAACTTTGGCCAAGCTTGGGTGACTGACGCTGACAAGCAACTGCCACTTGACGATTTAACTCTATTGACCGCAGATTACGGCAGGCTCCCTGACTTTTCTGAATATAATGGATCGCAAGATCTCGTCTTTACCGCTAACGGCACGACATCTGGCGTGAAAGTCGCGGATTACGGCTTTATCCCGGATAACCGCGATGGCGTCACAATCTGCGACGCGACCTCCGCCGTTTACGCGCAAGACTTGCCTTGGAATAAACTCGATGTCGTGACCTATTCTTGGCAGAAAGTCATGGGCGGTGAAGCGGCCCACGGGATGATTATTCTCTCTCCGCGCGCCGTTGAACGCCTAGAGAGCTACACCCCGCCCTGGCCGCTCCCCAAAATTTTCCGCATAACAAAAGGCGGCAAGTTAATCGAAGGCATCTTCCAAGGCGCGACAATCAACACGCCGTCCCTGCTCTGCGCAGAAGATCATCTGGACGCTCTCAACTGGGCGAAAGCCAATAATGGCCTGCAAGGTATGTTTGACCGCGCCGACGCGAATGCCCAAGCGATTTGGGATTGGCTTGAGACCAATGATTGGGTGGCTAACCTCGCCGAAAATGACGCGGAACGCTCCAACACGGGCGTCTGCTTAAAAATCGTCGACCCGCGTGTGACGGCCCTGCCGAAAGACGCGCAAGCGGCCTTTGCGAAATCCATTGTTTCACTGCTTGGCGAGGAAAATGTTGCCGTTGATTTCGGCGCGTATCGCACCGCTCCGCCGGGTTTCCGCCTCTGGGTCTCCGGCCTCACCCCAATTGAGGATGTGAAAGCCGTCTTGCCTTGGCTCGACTGGGCCTTTGAAACTAAAGTTCAGGAGCTATCTCATGCCTAAGGTTCTTATTTCCGATAAAATGTCCTCGGCCGCGACGCAGGTTTTTAAAAACCGAGGCGTAGATGTGGATGTCATCACCGGCATGTCCAAAGAAGAAATTCTGAAAGTCATTGGCGACTATGATGGTCTCGCCGTTCGTTCCTCAACACGGCCTGACGCTGAAATCATAGCTGCCGCGACAAACCTCAAAGTCATTGGCCGCGCAGGTATTGGCGTCGATAATATCGATATCAAAGCCGCCACAGATCGCGGCGTCGTTGTTATGAATACGCCGTTCGGGAATGCCATCACAACGGCAGAACATGCGATTGCCATGCTTTTCTCTGCGGCGCGTCAAATTCCGTCAGCTTCTGCGCGAACCCAAAACGGGGAATGGCCGAAGTCAGATTTTAAGGGCGTTGAGCTTTTCAATAAAACGCTCGGTCTAATCGGTTGCGGGAATATCGGAACCTTGGTTGCCGAACGCGCGCAAGGATTAAAGATGAAAGTCATCGCCTTTGACCCTTATTTAACGGAAGAACGGGCGATCAAACTCGGCGTTGAAAAGGTCGAATTGGATGCGCTTTTCCAACGCGCGGATGCGATCACGCTGCATACGCCTTTGGTCGAGAGCACGAAAGGTATCGTGTCACGTGAGCGACTTGGTATGACTAAGAAAGGCATCATCATCGTCAACTGCGCGCGCGGCGGATTGGTCGACGAAGAAGCCTTGAAAGACGCTTTGGACGCCGGACATGTTCGCGCGGCGGCTCTGGATGTTTTCGCCGTAGAGCCTGCAAAATCCCATCCATTATTCGGCACACCTAACTTCATCGCTACGCCGCATTTGGGCGCATCCACCCTAGAAGCCCAGGAGAATGTGGCTGTGCAAGTTGCCGAGCAAATGGCTGATTACTTGCTGACCGGTGCAATCTCTAACGCGTTAAATACACCGTCTATTTCGGCCGAAGAAGCCCCGCGCCTCAAGCCTTTCGTGGACCTTGCAGATAAGCTGGGCACAATGACAGGACAGCTTTTGCATGCTCCCATCAAATCCGTCGAGTTCACCTATAAAGGAGCGGTTACGGAGTTGAACACGAACCCGATGACAGCGGCGGCATTGGCTGGTCTGCTAAAGGCAGCCATGCCGGATGTGAACATGGTCTCAGCGCCAGGCCTCGCCAAAGAACGCGGCATTGAGGTCAAGGAGAGCTATGTTGATGAAGCAGAACGCGCCGAAAGCCTGATCCGCCTCACGGTTGAAACGACAGAGCGCAAATATGCGGTTGTGGGCACAATCTATCGCGGCGAGCCGCGCATCGTGCGTCTCTTTGGGGTTCCTATGGACGCAGCCTTTTCGCCGAATATGATTTATGTTCGCAATGAAGATAAGCCAGGGTTTATTGGCGAATTGGGCGGTGTTTTAGGCCGCAATAAAGTCAATATCGCGACCTTCTCTTTGGGCCGTATGAGCGAAGGTGAAGAAGCCGTTTGCCTTGTCAGCGTCGACGGCGAAGTCTCGGCCAGAGTGGCAGATGAAATCAAAGCCATTGATCAAGTCAAAATTGTTGATGTGCTAGCGATATAAAGTGTGATAGCGAGGGGCTGGCTTGAACAGCCCCTGCCACTTTGATATTATCCTAGTATCTCCGGTCACCCCCTCAGGCCAAGTCATGACGAAACATTTATTACTGGCGACCGCCATTCTTAGCCTCGTCACGCCCGCAGCGGCACAAGTCGCCGAGATTAGAGTGGGCACAAATATTCATGATATTGATTGGACCGGGCAAGGGAATGGCGAAGCCAAAGAACGGTCGATCGCCATAAATGGCGAAATTATTTTCAAAACACCTGAGGCCCTAAAATGGGCGTTCTCGCCGAAACCCTATGTTGGCGGTACGGTCAATCTGGGAGGAGAAACCAGCTATGGCGGCGCAGGGCTTTTGTGGCGTCAAACACTGACGGAAAAATTCTTTGTAGATGCGTCTCTCGGACTCGTCATCCACACCGGAACAATTGAGGTAAAAGCCTCACCGCTCGTGCAAAGCGTTATTGATAATAATAATTCCACAGACGGATTTACGGCAGCTCAACTTGCGCAATTCGCAGCGGAGTTAGCTGAGTTTCGCGAGGGCCAACAGTCCGAAATCGATTACGGCAGCCGTATCCTATTTCGGCAACAACTGGCGGTAGGCTATCGCTGGAATGAGACCTGGTCGACTCAGGTTTTTGTCGAACATTTATCTCACGGCAACATTCTTGTCCGCGGGCGTCCGAATGAAGGCCTTGATAATGTCGGCCTGCGCGCGTCCTATCATTTCTAAGCAAAGTTTCATTTAACTCCCATTCCCTCGTAAGATTAAAACTGTCACTCTCCTTACAGGGGACATCATTGGGGACTTTCGAATGAAATATTTACTCGGTTTGGCACTCTGCCTTGCAAGCTGCACATCTGTTTGGGCGCAAGCAGATGACGCAGTTTTAGGTGACGAAAAGATCGTCAAGAAAACACGCGTCGTTGAGGAAGTGCGGGCTGGCGTAGCCGTCCATGATCTGGGTTGGAGTATTATCAACGCCGATGGCGACGAGGAGAAGTCCATTGCCCTCAATGCGGAAATTATATTCGCAGAACCGGAATTTCTAAAATGGGCGCTCTCGCCTCAGCCATACATCGGCGGAACACTGAATGTCGAAGGCAAAACGAGTTATGGCGGCGCGGGATTACTCTGGCGACAAAACTTGGGCGAAAGGTTTTACGGAGATTTCGCTTTTGGTGTCGTTGTGCATGACGGTATTTTGGATTTTCGCGATGGGGTAGACAGCGCACCGTCTGGTCTAAATCGATTTGAATATTCAATTAATCGCAATTGGTATGGCTCACGCGTCTTATTCCGGCAGCAACTCACACTCGGCCTAAATCTGTCCGAGGATTGGGCCGCTGAAGGCTTTGTCGAGCATATATCTCATGGCGGCCTTCTGTCTGATGGCCCCAATGAGGGCTCCGACGCAGCCGGGTTTCGACTAAACCGAAAATTCTAGTGATAACTTTGCGCGAGGACTCGCATCCGCGCAAAGACTCAGTTAAGGGCCAAATGAAGTTGTCCTAACGCGGTTACTTCACCCAAATATTGGGATGAGGGCCGCGTTTTTTAGTTTGCGAGTGTGTCATGGCTAATGTCGTCGTTGTCGGGTCTCAGTGGGGTGATGAAGGCAAAGGCAAAATCGTCGATTGGCTTTCCAGCCGTGCCGATGTCGTGGCCCGTTTCCAAGGCGGACATAACGCCGGTCATACACTCGTGGTCGACGGCACAACCTATAAGCTATCTCTCCTGCCGTCGGGCATTGTTCGCGGCGGCAAGCTGTCTGTGATTGGCAATGGCGTCGTGCTCGACCCATGGGCGTTCTTAGATGAAGTCAAACGTATCAAAGCCCAAGGCATCACGATCGACGCCGAGAGTTTGCAAATCTCAGAATCCGCTGCCCTAATCCTACCGATTCATTCAGAGCTAGACGGCATCCGCGAGAACCGCGTTGACGGCGTCAAAATCGGCACAACAAAGCGCGGCATCGGCCCGGCCTATGAAGACAAGGTCGCCCGGCGCGCCATTCGTGTGTGTGATTTGGCAGACGCCGAACATCTGCAAGCGCGCGTCGAGAACTTACTGCATCATCATAATGCCCTGCGCCGCGGCTTGGGTCAGCCCGAAAGCGACGCCGCAGAGTTAACGCAAAAACTGCTCGATGTTGCGCCGCACATCCTTCCCTATATGGCGCCCGTCTGGCACACGCTGGACGAGGCTTCAAAGGCCGAAAAGCGCATCTTATTTGAAGGCGCGCAAGGCGCCATGCTAGACATTGACCACGGCACATATCCTTTCGTCACCAGCTCTAACACCATCGCGGGACAAGCCGCCGCTGGGACGGGCATGGGACCGCGCGCGTTGAACTATGTTCTCGGAATTACGAAAGCCTATACGACCCGCGTTGGCGAAGGTCCCTTCCCGACTGAGTTATTTGACGATACCGGACAACGCCTTGGTGAACGCGGACATGAGTTTGGAACCGTCACGGGCCGGAAACGCCGCTGCGGGTGGTTTGATGCCGTCATGGTGCGCCAAGCCATCATCACAGGCGGCATTACGGGCATTGCTTTGACTAAGCTGGATGTTCTTGACGGCTTCCCGGAATTGAAGATTTGTACGGGCTATCGCTTAAACGGAAAAATCCTGAAACGCCTCCCAGCCGGCGCGGCCAATCAAGCCAGCGTGACACCCATTTACGAAACAATGCCGGGATGGTCAGGCAGTACGCGCGGGGCGCGCAGCTGGGCTGATTTGCCCGCCGAAGCCGTGAAATATGTGCGCCGCGTCGAAGAACTCATCGGCTGCCCCGTCAGCATGGTCTCAACCTCACCGGAACGCGAAGACGTTATTTTAATGCGAGACCCGTTTAAGGCCTAAGAGGTTTCGTTCACCTGTGCGGGGTCCACGCGACCATTCCCTTCATCACCTTTTAACCGTAATAATAATTTCCCACGACGTGTTTAACTAACTTCAACTCCCGCGTGTCAGACTATTCTTCGTTCAAGGGGAGAATAAAATGGACATAAAAGAAATTGGGATTTGTGGTGTCGTTGTTGTGGGCGGCGCCGTTTATGGAATCAGTCAGAGCGGCTTGGGTGATGCCTTAAGCGAGGACTTACGCGCTTACCACGAAGTTTCAGACGCAGATCGCGGGGCATATATGCAATCCGTAGTCGCGGAGTTTGAGGAGGCGTTCGACACATATTTAATTGAAACCCAAAACCATATGTTCGTCGGACATTCGACTTTTTCGGCCACACCAGCACAAGGCGTATTTGATGAGGTTGTCAAAGCCGCCGAAAAGGTACCTGGAGATGCATTACCGGAGATAAAAGCAAGAATGAAAAAAAGCGCTTTTTGCGCCCAAGAAGAGATGCTCATGATTACAGAAGGCGGCTGGAATTATCGCTTCAAGCTGAAGGACAATGGCGGAAAGATCATCGCTACAGTTATTTGTAATGCCCAGAAAAATGCAGGAACAGTTTAGGTTTACTTCGCCCACCTAAACGTTAGCTGAGCGAATACGCATGGACATCTCTGGCAAGGACTGTATCTGCGCGGCATGAAAGCTGCGCAAGATACTGACACTGCCAAAGCCGCGCCTTTAAAGGGTCTGCTTCTGATCGGCGTTGCGCTGTTCCTTATCCTCGTCTGGGGCAGCGCCTTTACGATGGTGGGCGTGGCGGTTCGGACTTTATCCCCGGATTGGTTAGTCGCTTATCGCATGATGGTCGGCGCAGCGGTCGTTCTGATTTACAGCTTTGCAATCGGGCACCGCCTGCCGCCCCTTAAGGACGTCCGGTGGATCTGGTACGCGGTCATGGCGATAACCGGGGCCAGCTTGCCTTTCGTCCTCCTCGCGAATGGTCAGCAAACGGTGGACAGCGGCCTTACGGCCATTTTGGTTGGGACCATGCCACTTATTACAATTGTCCTCGCGCATTTCTTCACAGCTGAGAAATTGACCGCGATGAAACTTATTGGATTTTTAATGGGCTTTGCGGGCATTGTCGTTTTGTTCTTGCCGCCTAATTTGTCCTTCGCACTTGTCGCGGATTGGAAAGCGCAGCTCCTCATATTATCCGCCTCATTCTGTTATGCCGCGACAACCATCTTAGCCAGCCGAGTGCCCGCAACACCGTCCCCTGTTGGGGCCGCCATGATGTTAGTGATGGGCGCAGGACTTTCCACCCTATGGGCCCTTGGCGCTGCGGGGCCGCCGCCCATGCCGGACATGGCCGCTTTGCTCTGCGTCTTAGGGCTAGGGCTTGGGTCTACGGCCATTGCGACTGTGACCTATCTTTGGGTGATTGATGTGTCCGGGCCCAGCGTGATGGCGCGAATTAATTATTTCGTTCCGGTTTGCTCGGTTATTCTGGGTGTTGTGCTCCTCAAGGAAGTCTTGGATTGGCGTATTTTCGTTGCGCTCTTCGTTATAATCTTAGGCGTCATCGTATCTAAAATGGACGGTGCGGATTAGCTGCCCAAGCCTTTCAGCGCGGCAAAGGGATTATTGCTGGGCGGCGTTTCGTTTTCGCTCTCACTAATGGCCAGACCGTGATTAAGCGGGCCATGGCCTTTGTCCGACCCAAAATCTGGCGCAGTTCGAATGGCTTCAAACACAAATTCACGCGCACGCATGACGGCTTCGTCTAAGTCCATGCCCAAGGCCATATTGGCGGCCACCGCGCT
>CAZSKH010000047.1:0-12571 GCA_964607395.1 uncultured Algimonas sp. | reverse complement strand
CTGCCCAAAGTTTGGCCGTTAAACTTTTGTTAATCAAGCCAATTTGTCGCAGATTTGCAATCTCAAGAGGCAATTTGGTTCAATTTCCATAAAAGTTCTTGATTTGTTCTATTCTCTCTGATTGTGTTCATCGGGTCAGAATGTGTTTTAGAGGCCAATATGGTTGCCCGTATCACCACAGTTGCATTTCAGGGAACCGAGGCCCGCCGCGTGGATGTACAGGTTCAAGTCACCTCCGGCGGGAAGCAAATATTCAACGTCGTTGGCTTGGCGGATAAATCCGTATCGGAGGCCCGGGACCGGGTTCGCGCCGCCTTTGTCTCGCTGGGCCTGCATCTGCCGGGCAAGCGCATTACGATAAATCTCGCGCCTGCCGACCTCCCGAAAGAGGGCGCACATTATGACTTGCCTATCGCGATTGGGCTGTTGGCGGCGATTGGCGCCATTCCTGCCGACGCTGTGGAGGGCTTTGCGGCCATAGGCGAGCTGAGTTTGGATGGGACGATTTGCGCCGTGCCGGGGGCTCTACCCGCCGCCGTTATGGCGAACACACATGACCTTGGATTGATTTGTCCCGAGCCCAATGGGGCAGAGGCGGCGTGGGCAGGGGATCTGCCTCTGCTCGCGCCGCAAACTCTGGTGCAGCTTATCAATCATTTTAAAGGCACCCAGGTTTTGACCCGCCCCATTGCCGGACAAATGCTGGAGCCCGAAAGCCCGCTGGATATGCGGGATGTGCGGGGACAGGAAACCGCAAAACGGGCGATGGAAGTTGCGGCGGCCGGGGGACATAATCTTCTCATGGTGGGGCCGCCCGGATCGGGCAAATCCATGTTGGCCGCCCGTATGCCGGGATTGCTCCCACCTCTAGCGGCAAATGAGCTGCTGGACGTGTCTATGGTCCATTCGGTGGCGGGATTGCTACATAAAGGCGAGTTGTCGCGCGCTCGTCCGTTTCGATCACCGCATCATTCTGCCAGCATGGCCGCCATGGTGGGCGGCGGGTCCAAAGCGAAACCGGGAGAGGCTTCCTTGGCCCATCGCGGCGTTTTATTTCTGGATGAGTTGCCCGAATTTACCCCGCAGGTTCTGGACAGTCTTAGGCAACCTTTGGAGACAGGCGAGATTTCAGTCGCCCGCGCAAATGCCCATGTGTCATACCCTGCACGGTTTCAGCTGATTGCGGCGATGAACCCGTGCCGCTGCGGTAGCGGCGGGGCCGATGGAATTGCCTGCCGCCGGGGGGCGCGCTGCGCTGCGGATTATCAAAGCCGCGTGTCTGGGCCGTTCATGGACCGTATTGATATTCAAATAGATGTGCCTGCTGTGACCCCAGCAGATCTGGCCTTGCCGCCCGCTGCGGAGGGAACAGCTGAAATTGCAGCTCGGGTGGCGAGTGCGCGTCAGCGGCAAATGGACCGGAATGACGGTGTCGTAAATGCTGCGTTGAGTCAGGTCGTTTTGGAAAAAGTGTCAGCGCCGGATACGGAGGGTCAGAAACTTCTCATTCAGGCCGCCGAAACGCTCGGTCTGACCGCGCGCGGCTATCACCGTGTGTTAAGGGTTGCGCGAACTCTGGCGGATTTGGCCGGATCAGAGCAGGTCCACCGTCTTCATATCGCAGAAGCCTTATCGCATCGCCGCGCCAGAACCGGCCTTGTTGGGGGAAAGCTCACGAGTCCATCCACCTCTCGGACGCCCCGAAACCCTTTTTATTCATAAGGTCAGGGCCCAGCCTGCGGGTGAATTTGAGGCGCGAAAGTGTTAATAGAACCTTTCAAAAAAAACCGCAAAACCTGCGATTTCTCTGCCTCCGGTAACCGTTCTTTTAGATTAACCCTCCAGAAGTATATAGAAGCCTTAACCATAAGTGCGCCTCAATTCGGGGATGTGGAACTGTGGTGACGGCAAGATCGAGGATAAACCATGTCACCAGACGACATTTTTGCGGCGCAATTCTGGCCCTGGCCCGACCCGGCTATTAAACGCGATGGCCAAGGGCGCGTTCTATTTGTGAACGCTGCCTTCTTAGCTCTTTACGGCGGAAAGGTCGAAGATTGGCGCGGTAATGCGGTTGGCGGTTGGCCCGCCCCGCAAGGCCCCGCTTCGGCGCCTTACAGGTTTGAAACACGTTTGCCGGGCGCAGATGGCAGCGAACAAGTCTATGATTGGATGGAGCAATCCATGGCTGACGGCACGGCCTTTGCGCTGGCCCGGAATGTCACGGTCTTCACACACATGCCAGAACCTGATCCGGCACATATCGCGGCTCCGGCCCAAAATTATGAACAGGCTGAAGCGCAAACGGAGGCACCGCCGCAGCAAGAGCCCGCGCAACATGCACCCGCTTATGAGCCTGCGCTCGCGCAAATCGAAGCCCCAGCCCATGAAGACGCGGCATCAGCCCCGCCTCCAGCCGCACCCGCCATTGCGGACGCCCCAATGCTACAAGCGGATCCACAACATATTGCGGTCCCGGACATCGAAATTCCAAGTATCGAAATTCCGTCTGACGACGCCTACGCCTTAACAGACACAGCGCCAGCCGAGCCAGCGCCAGATGCTGAAGCCCCGCGGGAATTTGAACGCCGGGCCCTCCCGCTCGCTGAAGATTCAGCGGTTCTCGGGAATAATTGGCGCGACGCCGTGATCGCCAAAGCGGTCGGCGCAGAAGAGGTTGCGGCCAGCGTAGCCCCAGAGACGAGCGCGGAGACGGCTGCGCCAGCGGCGGCGCAATCAGGCGAAGACGGCGGCCCCGTCCGTATTCTTCTAGCGGAAGACAATGCCATCAACGCTTTATTGACGCGAACTCTTCTGGAAGCGGAAGGTCATGTTGTCAACACAGTTGAAGACGGCGCTCTCGCGGTGGAGGCTATGAAATCCTCGACCTATGATTTGATCTTTATGGATATGCGCATGCCAAATATGGACGGATTGGAATCCACGCGCAAAATCAGAACACTCCCAAATGTCAGCCGCGCCCTGCCGATTATTGCTCTGACGGCCAATGCTTTTGACGATGATCGAAATGCGTGTTTCGACTCCGGCATGAATGATTTCATGACGAAGCCTGTCAGCGCAGAAGAGCTTTCAGAAAAAGTCCGCAATTGGACAAGCCCAGAGGCCAAAGCGCGGATGGCTAAAGCGGCCTAAAGCCAGCCCGGCCCACTGAAGATTTCGCAAAAGGGCCGTAAAGCGGCCCTTTTGTCTGCGCCCTGTCTGGTCTAGTGCATCAGGATGGAAACACCTGCGAATGCATCTCGAAATTTGACGGCGCGAACAACATGGCTTGATGCCCTGAAAACCTATGCTCAACCCAAAATGTTGGCGATGTTGGCATTGGGGTTTGGGTCTGGTCTACCGTTCATGATGTTTATTTCAAAATTGTCGCGTTGGTTGTCCGAAGTCGGAATTGATAAATCTACTATCGGTTTTTTTTACTGGATCGGCCTGGCATATGCCTTGAAGTTCGCTTGGGCGCCTGTTGTTGATCGCGCCAAAATTCCAGGGCTAACTCGGCTTTTAGGCCAAAGAAGATCATGGATGTTAGTGGCCGTGATTGGGACCATACTTGGCATGATTGTGATATCGGGTGCGAGTCCGTCGCCGGATGTGGCAGGCTCACTCACCCCTATCATTCTAGGCTGTTTTATATTGACCTATTCCGGCGCAACTCTGGATGTGGCTGTCGACGCTTGGCGAATCGAGTCAGGAACAAATGAGGAGCAAGCGACCTTCGCAGCGGTCTATCAATTGGGTTATCGTTTTGCGATCATGGCGGCAGGCTACTCTATGGTTCTCGCCGATTTGGTGAGTTGGCAGGTGACATATCTGGCGACGGCTGGAATGATGGGCGCGATTGCCCTGATTATTTTCTTTGTGAAGGAACCGCTGGGTTCGGAGCGGCGTCCGGCCATAGGTTGGCAGGACTCCCTACGTGCGAATGTGGTAGAGCCTTTTTGGGATTTGTTCTCTCGTTTGGGCAAATGGCTCATTCCCGTTTTTGGCCTGATTATCATCTACCGACTTTCCGACTTTACGATGGGTGTCATGACGCAACCTCTCTATGAAGAGCTTGGCTATACGAAAACGCAAGTGGGTCTTGTCCAAGGTACATTCGGTCCTTGGCCAATGATTGCGGGCTCGATCATTGGCGGGCTAATTGTGGTCAGATATGGCCTTATGCGCGCTTTGTTTTTAGGCGCGATTATAATGATTGTGACAAATGGCGCTTTTGCTTGGCTGGCGCTTCAGACAGGCGCTGTGACATGGAAGCTATTAGTTACAATATTCTTTGACAACCTCGCCGTCGGGATTGTTGGAACAGGTTTTATTGCCTATATGTCGTCACTTGCGAGTCGAGAATATGCAGCGACGCAATACGCTTTGATGACGTCTGCTTGGGCGCTTTTTAATAAAATCGCCGCAGGTTTTTCGGGGATCTTATATGATTCTGTTGGCAGCTTCTCGTTCTTTCTCATTACAGCCCTATTCGGTGTTCCTGCTATTATGCTCCTACTCTACATCTGGCGCTTCGGCACCCCATTGGCTAGAGGAGTTACGCAAGAGCAAAAGGATGAAACGGAACCCTTTCAATGAACGCCCCAGCCGACAAACCGGAAAAAGCCCATAAACTCACGCCCATGATGGCGCAGTTTTTGGCGATTAAAGAGGGCGTCGGGCCTGAGGCTGTCCTATTTTACCGCATGGGTGATTTCTACGAATTGTTTTTTGATGATGCGGTGCGCGCGGCGGCGGCTCTGGACATTGCGCTGACGAAACGCGGCAAACATCTGGGTGAGCCCATTCCGATGTGCGGCGTGCCTGTGCATTCCTCAGAAGTCTATTTGCAGCGGCTCATCAAAAAAGGTTTCCGCGTCGCGGTTTGCGAACAGACGGAAAGCCCTGCGGACGCCAAAAAGCGCGGCGCGAAATCCGTTGTCCGCCGCGAGGTTGTGCGGCTGGTGACCCCCGGAACCCTGACTGAGGACTCGCTGCTCGATGCACGCGGCTCAAACCTTATTCTGGCCGTTGCCCGCACGGCCGCTGGCGATCATGGTTTGGCTTGGGCGGATGTGTCGGACGGCACGTTTAAAACCTCCGCCTCCAGCGCTAAGGACCTGCCCTCGCAACTCGCCGCGCTCAGCCCCCGAGAGTTAGTTCTGCCGGAGGGCTTATACCAGGATACCGACGCGATGTCGGCGCTTTCGCTTGACGGGATTGCCCTGACCCCGCAACCCGAAACGAAATTCGATATTCGTGCGGGCGAGCGCCGATTGGCGGAGCGGTTTAAGGTCGGCGACTTGGAAGGCCTTGGGGATTTTTCCAAAGCCGAAATCGCCGCTGCTGGCGCCTTGCTAGACTATCTAACGCTGACCCAAGCGGGCGCGCCCGTGCAGCTCTCCGCGCCAAAAGCGTCAAAGACCAGCGGCTTTCTCGCTATTGATCCGGCCACGCGCGCCAGCCTTGAAATTGACCGCACACAAAAAGGCGCACGCGCTGGATCGCTCTTGGCCGTCATTGACCGCACGGTAACAGGTCCCGGCGCACGGGAGCTTTCCGCGCGGTTGAACCGCCCGCTTTTAGATGTGACTGACATCAACGCTCGGTTGGACGGCGTCGCGTTTTTCGCGGCAGAGGAAAATCTGCGCCAAGCCCTGCGCGGCCATTTACGCGGCGCAGGCGATATGGCGCGGTCAGCCTCCCGCCTCGCCTTGGGACGCGGCGGTCCGCGCGATTTGCAAGCCTTGGCCAATACGCTGAAACTTTGCGAGACCATTGTTGCAGGTTTCGCCGCCAAGCCCGATATAAAGCCGCCCCCCACAACAAACGCCGCGATCACCGGGATTAGCCTGTCGAATAAGCCGGATATTGCCATCTTGGTCCGCGACCTCAGCAAAGCCTTGCAATCTGACGTGCCCATGCTCGCCCGTGACGGCGGCTTTATTGCGCTGGGGTGGTCGCCAGAAATTGATACATTGAAAACACTTCGGGATGACTCCCGCCGCCTCATTGCTGGCCTACAAGCGGATTATGCCAAGCTCGCAGACATTACGACGCTCAAGATCAAACATAATAATGTTCTCGGCTATTTTGTCGAAGTTAGCCCCAAACATGCAGATGCGATGTTGAACAAAGGGCCGGACAGTCCGTTTATTCACAAACAAACCTTGGTCTCGGGCGTGCGCTTTACCACCGTTGAGCTGGCGGAACTCGACAGTAAAATCGCCAGCGCCGCAGAACGGGTCACAGCGCTGGAGATTGAAGTCTTTAATGGCTTTGTCGAGCGGGTTGTCTCGCATGTTGAGGCCTTGCGCGATATGGCCGCCTGTTTGGCTCGGCTGGATGTTCAGGCGGCTTGGGCGGTCTGGGCCGCAGAGAGTAAAGCCGTCCGCCCCGTTATTTCGGATGGTCCCGAATTTAATATCAAAGGGGGACGACATCCCGTCGTTGAGGACGCCTTGCGAAAATCGGGCGCGCTGGCCTTTACCTCAAATGATTGCGCGTTGTCATCATCGGCAAAAACCGCGCCGCGCCTCACCCTCATTACGGGTCCTAACATGGCGGGTAAATCGACCTATCTTCGGCAAAACGCTTTGATGTTTATTCTGGCGCAATCCGGCGGATATGTTCCGGCAGAACAGGCCGAAATTGGCGTTGCGGATCAGTTGTTCTCGCGGGTCGGAGCGTCCGATGATCTCTCCAAAGGTCGCTCGACCTTTATGACGGAGATGATCGAAACCGCCGCTATCCTCAATCAGGCGACTGAGCGCAGCTTTGTGATTCTGGATGAAATTGGACGCGGGACGTCTACTTTTGACGGTCTCTCCATTGCTTGGGCCAGTATTGAGCATTTGCTGACCGTGAATAAATCCCGTGCGCTTTTCGCGACTCATTATCATGAATTAACCGAGTTAATCGATGATTTGGACGGGGCAGAGAACGCCTCGCTTCGCGCCAAGGAATGGGACGGCGATTTGGTGTTCTTACACGACGTGCGGCCCGGCGCAGCTGACCGGTCTTACGGGGTGCAAGTCGCAAAGCTTGCGGGCCTGCCAATTGCGGCTGTCGACCGCGCCCGTGCCGTGCTGGAACGCCTCGAGTCGGATTCCGTGAATGCCGCCTCCGCGCCTGTTGGCCTGCCGCTTTTTACGGCTGCTGTGGCTGCGCCGATTGAACCCAGTGCCTTAGATTTAGCGCTGTCTCGCCTCGATGTTGACAGCCTTTCGCCTCGCCAGGCCCTAGATTTGCTCTATGAGTTGCACGTTAAGGCGAAAAAGAAAACAGGATAGACATGGTGCGCGCTCCGCAAAACTCGAAGAAAATCCCTGACAGAGAAACTGCACCGACAACCGGGTTTTCTTTGGATAAACTCGCGGCAGAACTTGACGCTCTCGGTCAGGCGGGTGGTTCCAATCTGCGCGCACATGTTTTGACTCACCTGAAATCACATCTGGCGACGTCGAAAGATTTCGCCAGAGAGAGATTTGAGCACGGACGTTTGGACGGTTTGGAAACGGCTCGTGTTATTGCCGCGCTTCATGATGATATCGTCAAAGCGCTTTGGAATTTCACGACGCAGCATATCGCCGTGCCTCAAACCCCCTCGGACGCTGAGCGGATTTCGCTCTGTGCTGTTGGCGGATATGGGCGCGGAGAAATGGCCCCCGAATCCGATCTCGATTTATTATTTTTGACAGCGGATAAAACGGCGTCGACATACACGACGGAGCTAACAGAATATATTCTCTATATGTTGTGGGATCTCGGCCTGAAAGTGGGCCATGCCTCTCGGACCGTGGATCAATGTTTAAAGCTCGCGAAAGAAGACCAGACAATATTGACCAGTCTTTTGGATGTCCGCCACCTCGCGGGCGAAGAAGATTTGTCGGAAACGCTCTACCGTCAATTTCGAAAAAACATCACGCGCGGGAAAGGTCGTGCCTATATCTCAGCAAAATTGGAAGAACGCGATCTGCGCCATGCGCAGGAAGGCAATTCCCGTTACGTTATTGAGCCCAATATCAAAGAGGGCAAAGGCGGCCTACGAGACCTGCACGTTCTGTATTGGATCACGCGATTTATAGACCGAGACGGAAAAATTACCGACCCTCAGCGCGCGATGGATTATACCAAAATGGGCTTGTTTGATGCGCGCGCGGCCGTGCGGTTTCGGCGCGCGGCAGATTTCCTTTGGCGGACACGCCACCATTTGCATTGGGCGGCGGGCCGTCCGACGGAACAACTCAGCTTTGATATGCAGGTTCGGCTTGCGCCAAAAATGGGTCACGCTGTGGAAGAGGTCGAAGTTGCGGTGGAACGTTTCATGCGAGAATATTTCACCAATGCACGCGAAGTGGGCGCATTGACCCGGATTGCTTGTGCAAAACTGGAGGCAGAAAAAGCCATCCGCTTGCCGAAAAGTCTGGATGCTTTTCTCCCGGGGTCGCGGCGCAATCTCAAAAACAAAGACTTTTATATTGATCACGGGCGTTTGAACTTTGCTGACCCGATGACGATACGCGAAAAGCCGTCCCAAATTTTACAGCTTTTTGAGACCGCAGGGCGGCGGAATATTGATATTCATCCGGATGCTTTTTCGGCGATAGATTTCCGGCGGAATTTGATTGATCGCGAGTTTCGCGGAAAACTTGAACATTCGGAAATTTTCCAGAAAACACTACTAAGTGCCAAGGCCCCCTATGCCACATTAAAGACCATGAATGAGGCCGGGGTGTTGGGGCGTTACTTGTCTGAATTTGGCGGTATTGTCGCGCGCACCCAATTTAATATGCATCATGCCTATACGGTCGATGAGCATACGCTGCGTCTCATTGATAATTACGATAATTTGGCCAAGGGGCGCTTGGAAGATGATATTCCAATTGCCACAAAGGTCGCGGCCGGGTTTACCAAAACCCAACGCCTGACGATGATGCTGGCGTGCCTGCTGCATGATACGGGCAAGGGGAAAGGCGATCAATGTATTGAGGGCGCGCAGCTCGCCCATCAAGCGTGCCGCCGCCTCGGCATTCCGCAAGACATTACCGATGATGTCGCTTGGTTGGTCCGCCGACATTTGGATATGAGCGAGACCGCGCAGCGCCGCGATATCTCCGATCCCGAGACGATTGAAAATTTCGCCAAGCTGATGGGGTCTAAGCGGCGGCTCGACTTACTATTGGTTCTGACCGTTTCAGATATTCGCGCGGTCGGTCCAGGCATCTGGAATGATTGGAAAGCGACCTTGCTGCGCAGTCTTTATCTGGCGACCGAAACCTATCTGGAGGGTCGTGCGGATCTGGAACCATCCTCAAAGATTGCCTCCCGGAAAGAGCAGCTTTTAGAGAACTTAACCCAAGATGAAATTGACTTTATCGCCCCGATAACCCGCGATTTGCCCGACGGATATCTGCTCGGATTTTCTATGGCCAAAATGGTTATGCACGCTCGGTTCTTTGAGACGTTGCTCAAATCTGGTCATGACCCGCTTACCGATACGGCCACGAAAACCCATATCAATTTGCGGCGCAATGTGACGGAGCTCTGGGTTCTGACCCGCAACAGATCGGGATTGTTTCGGGACTTGTCTCTGGCGGTGACAGCTAGCGGCGCCTCCATCACGGGCGCGCGGCTCAATACGGGCGAAGACGGCCTCGTCTTGGATGTATTTTACTTGCTGGGCCCTGACGGCGAGGCCTTCGGCGCAAAGTCTCCCCATCTCTTAGAGGCTTTGCGTGCCACGGCAAGCCATGCTGCGCGCGGGCAAACGTCCAACCTTGTCGTACCCAAAGCGCTAAAATCGCGGCGCGCGGGCGCGATTCCGGTCCGTCCCAAAGTCCGCTTTCCCGCGACCGAGGCAGAAGACACCTGTATTATTGAGGTTCAAGGCCGCGACCGTGTCGGGCTTTTACATGAACTATCCGCTTATCTCACCGAAGCGGGATTTGATATTTCAACCGCGCATATCGAAGTCGTCGGCGCGATGGCTGTCGATGTGTTTTATATACGCTGTGCGGATTTGGACGATAAAACGAAAAAGAGATTGCGGGCCGGGCTTCTGGATATTCTGCGCGACCCCGAACCAAAGTCTAAAGCGGCTTAATGCGCCTGCTGCGCTCCACAGCGATTATCGGGTCTTTGACGCTCGTCTCGCGTTTGCTTGGGCTTGTTCGGGATATTTTAATCGCGCGGTTTCTGGGTGCGGGCATTGTCTCCGACGCCTTTTTCACAGCGTTTAAATTGCCCAATGTTTTCCGCCGCATGTTTGCAGAAGGCGCATTCAACGCGGCCTTTGTTCCGCTTTACGCGAAACGCATTGAGCAAGACGGGGAGGCCGCCGCCGACGGTTTTGCGTCCGAGGCCGCTGCTTGGCTTTTTGCTGTCGTCGCCGTTTTGGTCATCGCCTTTGAGCTGACCATGCCGTGGTCGCTCAATATTATTGCCTTTAGCATGGATAAAACCACATTGGAGGGCGGCACCACACCCTATGACTTGGCGGTGCTCTATGCATGGCTGACCATGCCTTATTTATTGTTCATGTCGATGACAGCTTTGTTCTCGGGCGTTTTGAATACAAGAAATCATTTCGCCCTCGCAGCGGGCGTTCCGATTGTTTTGAACATTTTGATGATCGGAACATTGGCGTTGTCCGGTGGATTAGCGTGGTCGCAACGCAATATTGGCTTGGCTCTCTCTGCGGCGATTACAGTCTCGGGCGCCGTTCAGATGGCCATGGTGTTTTGGGGATGCCGTAAGGCGGGTGTCAAATTCGGGTTCCGGCGTCCGCGCTATACGCCGGGTGTGCGCAGGCTCGTCACACTGGGCATTCCCGGGATTATCAGTGCGGGCATTACGCAGATCAATCTTTTGGTCAGCCATATGATAGCCCTGTCCCAAGCCAGTGCCGCCAGCTGGTTGACCTATGCGGACCGGCTTTATCAGCTTCCGCTTGGGATGATCGGAATTGCCATGGGCGTGGCGCTGCTGCCGACATTATCCCGCTCTATCCGCGCGGGGCGAGAGGCGGATGCCAAGACCACCCTCAACCGGGGTATTGAAATCTCGCTCTTTTTAACTTTGCCCGCCGCAGTCGCGCTCTATGTCATTCCAGATTTTCTGATTTCCGGCATTTACCAGCGCGGAGCTTTTACGGCGGAGACAACGGCGCAAGTCGCCAAAGCCTTGCGTTGGTTCGCTCTTGGCCTGCCCGGCTTCGTTTTACTCAAAGTGCTGACGCCCGCCTTTTTCGCACGGGAAAATACGCGCACACCCATGATTTGGGCCGGCATTTCCGCTGCGCTAAATCTCTCACTTGGCTATATATTATTCGTAACCATCGGTTTTCATGGATTGGCGCTGGCGACATCCATAGCCGCTTGGGTGAATATCGTCGGGCTCGGGGTTTTGCTGTTAAAGTCAGGTGATTTGGCCCCCGATGCGCGTTTGATAAAACACCTCCCGCGCATAATATTGGCTTCCGCTGTCATGGGCGCTGGCTTGTGGTGGGGGCAGGCCTTCCTGCCGGAACTCGGCGCAACCAATATTGTGATGGATTTTGTCTTGCTGATACTTGTGTCTGGCGCGGGCGTAATTCTGTATGGCGTCGCCGCAACCCTCTTGCGGGCCTATGACCTCACCGATATAGGCAGGGCGTTTTCTAAGTCAGCCCCAAAGGCGTAAGTCATGCCCGAAACAAAACATGCAGATTATTCCGGTCCCGACCGCGTCTTCTCGGGTGTGCAGCCCTCCGGCTCGCTCCATCTTGGAAATTATCTCGGCGCGCTGAAGAAATTTGCAAAATTGCAGCATGAAAAAGACTGCGTCTTTTGTATCGTCGATTTACATGCGATCACCGTACCCCAAGACCCGGCCAAGCTCGCGGATCAAACGCGAGAAATCGCAGCTGCCTATTTCGCGGCGGGCGTTGATCCAAAAAAAGCGATTGTCTATGCGCAATCTTCGGTCCGCGCTCATACGGAGCTCGCATGGTATTTTAATTGCGTCGCCCGCACGGGATGGCTCAACCGCATGACGCAATTCAAAGATAAGGCCGGGAAAAACGCTGAGAAAGCCAGTGTCGGGCTCTATACTTATCCTGTCCTGCAAGCGGCTGATATTCTCGCGTTTAAGGGCACGCATGTTCCCGTCGGTGAAGATCAGAAACAGCATTTGGAATTGTCCCGCGATATTGCGGCGAAGTTCAATCATGATTTTAAAGCGCCGAATTTCTTCCCTATTCCGGAACCCCTGATTGATGGCCCGGGGGCGAAAGTTATGTCCTTGCGGGATGGCACAAAGAAGATGTCGAAATCCGATCCGGCCGATGCGTCGCGGATTAATCTGACAGACACGCCGGACCAGATTTCGAAAAAAATCCGCAAAGCCAAAACAGATGCTGGCACGGTGCCGGCCAATGCAGATGAGCTGGAAGGTCGTCCTGATATTGCAAACCTTATCGGAATTTATGCCGCATTGTCGGAACGCTCGGAGGCCGATATTATGAACGAACACGGCGGCGGTCAGTTTGGCCCATTCACGAATCAGATGTTTGTTACCGATCAATCGTACA
>CAZSKH010000046.1:0-12608 GCA_964607395.1 uncultured Algimonas sp. | reverse complement strand
CCCGTTGCGAGCATAATTTCCGCGCAGAGATTGGATTGCTGCACTTTCAAACCGGCATCGCGCTGATGTTTGGCGAGCGCTTTGTTCACAGTGTCAGAGAACACCATATAAGGCTCACCCGTGGCGAGACGCATCTCTAAAATTTTCTGCCAGACCTTACGCGCATTCACATGTTTGATGATTTCGCCTGTGTGCGGACTCTTGAGCGGATAGTCTTCGCCAGCGGCGACTGCCTCCATGAAGTCATCCGTGATGTTCAACCCATGATGCAGGTTCAAAGATTTGCGGTTGAAGTCACCGGATGGCTTGCGGATTTCGAGGAATTCCTCAATTTCCGGATGATGTATGTCGAGATAAACGGCGGCAGAACCGCGGCGAAGCGAGCCTTGCGAAATCGCGAGAGTTAGACTGTCCATCACCCGAATGAACGGGATAATGCCGGAGGTTTTACCCGCGCGGCCAATTTTTTCGCCGATTGAGCGCACGTTGCCCCAATATGTCCCGATGCCGCCGCCATTTGAGGCAAGCCAGACATTTTCATTCCAAACATCAACGATGGAATCGAGGCTGTCATCAACAGCGTTAAGGAAACAGGAAATCGGCAGGCCGCGCTTTGCTCCGCCATTAGACAGAACAGGCGTTGCTGGCATGAACCACAGCTGGCTCATATAGTCGTAAAGACGCTGCGCATGGGCTGTATCATCAGCATAGGCCTGGGCGACGCGGCCAAACATGTCCTGAAAGCTCTCATCCGGCATAAGATAGCGGTCCAGCAATGTGCGCTTGCCGAAATCCGTCAGAAGATCGTTACGGGCTTTGACTTGCTTCGGGCGCTCCACCTTGGCTGTAAACTCCAGCTCCGGCTCGCGCGACACAATGACATCGCTCATCGGAATGCCTGATGGGGCGTTCGGATCGTCGAGATCTGCTGAGAGTACATCCATAATCTGTGTGTCCAATTGATTAAGCTCCGCTATGCTGTCAGCCGAGCGGAAGTCTTCGTTTGTATCATTCATTTTCTTTTCCCCGTTACGCCCACACAAATCTATCCCTCGCACGCATTTTGCGTGAGTTCCCATAGAGAAGATATGTAAGGTGAACCGTTTAGCTCCACTACATATAGTGTTGATTTGCCCTAGAGCGTCAACACTTAGTGTCTGTCATTAACACGAAAAACAGTAAACAGAGTCTTAATACATTGAAATTTCAATCAATTTTTTTGAAAAAACCAAGCTGTCCACATCCTATGCACAGGCGCATTCCAATTGGCCTCAACCTTGAAAAACAAGGGCTTGAGGGAAGCCCCCTAAGGTCAGTTCGGAGCCGTATTAAACGAGCTGATTCGATCCTGGTTTGATTGATTCGTTTGAATTTCCGAGCCCACCGGATACAAGCAGCGAGACAGGCGGCCCGCCTTCGGGGCAGGACTATTGGCGAAAACATGAAAATCTTACTCGTTACAGATGCCTGGCACCCGCAAATCAATGGTGTGGTGCGGACCTTGGATCAAACCGTTTCCAACCTTCGCGTGCGCGGCCATGAGGTTGAGGTCATTGCCCCATCCGATGGCTATTTTACCCTGCCCCTGCCGACCTACCCTGATATCCGCCTCGCCCCTTTTGCCTATAATGATGTAAAGCGGCGGATGATCGCTTTTGGCCCAGAAGCCATTCACATCGCGACGGAAGGCCCGCTGGGCCAAATGGCGAAAATGCTCTGCCATAAATGGGCGATGCCCTTCACCACGAGCTATCACACAAAATTTCCAGAATATATTAAGGCGCGACTGCCTTGGGTTCCGCTGTCATGGTCTTACCGATTCGTACGGGGGTTCCACAATGCGGGCGGGCGCACCATGGTCACAACGCCCAGTATGGTCAAATTCCTACAGGCCCGCGGCTTCACGCGGCTGGCCCCATGGGCGCGCGGCGTGGACACGGTCCTATTCAACCCGGACAAGAAAAACGCTCCCGAGGATATATATGCAGGACTGCCGCGCCCAATCTGGGTCAATGTCGGGCGAGTTGCGGTCGAGAAAAACCTGAAGGCATTTCTGGAATTGGACCTGCCCGGCACGAAAGTCATTGTCGGCGACGGCCCGCAGCTCACGGAGCTCAAACGCGCCTATCCGGATGCTGTCTTCACGGGGGCCAAATATGAAATAGAGCTGGCCCGCCATTTCGCCGATGCTGATGTATTTGTCTTTCCGTCCAAGACAGATACATTTGGACTTGTGATCATTGAGGCCATGGCGTCAGGCCTGCCTGTTGCAGCCTATCCGGTGTCCGGCCCTATCGATATAATTCCCGGGTCAAAAGCCGGAATTGTCGATGAAGATTTACGCGCGGCCTGCCAAAAGGCCGCTGGATTGGCCTCCGCAGATGCGATTGCTCACGCGCATAAATATGGGTGGGAGGCGGTGACCGATGTTTTCTTTGATTTGCTGACACCGCATTACCGGCCCCGGAAACGCTGGCGACGGGTTCGGCGCACCGCGCGGCTGGCCGCAAGCCCATATCATGCTGCGAAGAAAGGTGTTCGGCGAACGCTGCAAAAACTACGCGGCCTGCGCTGACACTTGCCGACGCAGTGTTCTGCGGGGATCGTCAGGGCCGACTGAGTCCTTGAATTTAGATTTTTTCAGCGTCTAAAAATGTGTCTATTTTAGCGAAAGCTTCGTCTCGAAAAACATCTCGTTCCAAAAACAACTCATGCAAAGCGCCGGGAACCACGACATATTCGCATCCTGCGTTTTTAGCGAAACGCTCGACACTGGCCGGATCGACAATCGGGTCAGCCCCCGCTCCCAGCATAAGTCCCGGAATTTTGAGATTAGAAGCATTGCGATGGATATAAGCGATGGACGCTAGCGCCGCCCTTATCCACCCATATGTGGGCTGGCCGACACGAAGCCTCGGAACAGACTGGAAAAAAGAGGCCCAAAGCCGATACCGCTCTTTGTCGGAGGTCAGCTTATTCCCGGCAAAAGGAATCGGAAGACCGGAGCGTTGACGCTGGAAAGGTAAATTTCGCTTATCTAACCCTAAACGCGCCAAAGTCACGATAACGGCGCGCAGAACCGGCGTTTCCAAATCAAACAAGCCCAGCATCGGCGCGCTGCAAATCACCGCATCCGGGTTCAAAGCGCCAGATAAGATAGCCTGCAACACAATTGTCCCGCCCATCGAATGGCCCATCGCAATATGCGGACGCGGGAGCAGCGGCGCGAATTCTTCCGCCGCGAAAGCCAGATCATCTGCATAGACCTGAAAATTCTCAATGTAGGATTTTAACCGATCTTCCAGCAGCCGATCAGATAAGCCCTGCCCGCGCGGGTCGACCATCAGGACATTAAAGCCCTTTTGGATGAGATCAGCTGTGGTCTCGAAATATTTTTCAATAAATTCTGTCCGGCCCGGCGAAAATATAATTGAGCCGCGCGGAGTATCGGTGACAGCCGTCGCCAGCATCACCCGTAAGCGAACGCCGTCTTTATCAATAAAATAGGTCTTTAGCCGCGGCTCCAAAGCCGCAGGTACAGGCCGACCGCCTGGCTGGACAATCTCGGCTTCTTCGAAATTAGGAAGGGGGGCGATCATGCAAAAGGCGCGGCTGCCCCAAACGAGCCGCCGCGCCGCAATACCATTTACATATTTGCAAAGATGCTTTGCAGGCCCATCGCGACGGACATGTCACCGGCAACTTTTAGCTTGCCGGACATGAACGCCATCATGGGATCCATGGACCCAGAAGCCAGCGCGATGAAATCAGCCTTATCTACGCTGATCGTGCAATCCGCCTCATTGTCAGCGACTTCCGCTGTCATGCCGGACGCGAAGACTTGGCCGTCATCGCCAAAATCAAATTTTACGGATTTGTCCAAACCACCAGCCTTACCGAGCGCTTCAGTCATCTTTTCTGCGATTTCTGCATTTTCCATTGGGATCTCCATTCACGAAAATAATTTTGCGGGGAATATATGGAGCGCGTTGCGCCCCATGACTAGTGCTATTTTGGTTTCCGGAATTTCAATGTTGCACGGTCGGACTCGCCGATATTTTTATAGGCCACCGCATTAAAGTCAGCCGCCTCGACGCTGCCTTCTTTCGGCAAACGAGACCGCGGAGGCAATGTCCAAACTCCAAAAGGATGGTCCGCTGTGTCTTTCGGGTTCGCGTTAATCTCGCTGGCTTCGACAAATTCAAATCCAGCGCGCTTGGCCAGATCTTTCATATAGCTTTCTTGCACATAGCCGGTCGCGCCTTTTGGGTTTTGTACCGCTGTTTCAGGTAAGCGGTGCTCAACAACACCCAGAATTCCGCCAGGCTTCAACGCGTCATAAAAGCGGTTGAAGGCGTCCTGCGCATAGTCGCCGCCCATCCAGTTATGGACATTTCGGTAAGTGACAAGAATATCGAGCGGCTCTTGCCCCTCGGCAAGGATCGGCCCTGAATCTTTCAAAAACGCGGCATATTCGATTTCGCCGTAAACCTCTGTATCGGCATAATCTGCTTTATATTTTTCGATACGCGCATCCAGTCGCTCATTGACGCCCGTCGGGTAAAGAATCGCCACATATTCTCCGCCATTGGCAGCCAAATAGGGCGCGGTGGCCTTTGTGTACCATCCCGGCCAAAGTTCCCCGACGCGCTTACCGGGCCCGACCTCAAAGAATTTCAAAGTCTCTTTTGGATTGCGGAATTGGTCGCGCTTGGCCTCGTCGGCGCGGCGGGGATGCGCCAAAACATCGTCTAGCGAGACTGTCTTGGCCGCCATTTCAGTCTGGGTGTCCGGCGCAGTGGATGTTTCGCCGCCAGAGCAGGCGGTCAAAGCCGTCGCAGCCAATAAGGCCATTATTGAAGAATAGATGCGCATGGAAATCTCCCATTTCAGTGCGTTAGGTTTCATAGCCGCAGGGATAGGCACACCCGCGCAAAAGTCGAGTAAATTTCTCGTGGGTTCCTAGATTGTGCTTAGAGAGGTTATTCATTGCGACGAGCAATGTGTTCTCTCGCGCTGAGCGAGGTCCCACGCTGCGCTTAGCAGGGTCATATATTGCGACCAACCGTCTTTCATCCCTGTAGTATTTGTTGACTGAAATGGACTTGCAACGTCTCGCGCAATCTCAATAAAGGACCGAGCTTTCTTGAACACAAGAAATGCCGATTGGGGGCGACTATGAAGAAAAAATCTGTGACAAAATTTCTGATTGGATTTCATATTATAACGCTGGGGCGGTTTTTTTCCGGGTGGACACATTTCCGCTGACATGGGTCCCGATGTATAGTCAATATTTGGGCGTTGATGTCGTCAGTGTGCCTGTCGGAGATAAGGCCAAATTACGAAACGGGTTTCAGGTCACAACGGCGGCAGGCGAGACTGAATTTGTCGGGCCGAAAGATTTGAATGTGCCGAATGCCGCCTTCCGAAGACTTTACACAGAACGCGCCTTTGGCAAAGGCCCGCCCAAACACTTGCGCGAACGCGAGCGGTTGAACCCCCTGAGCGACGCCGTCTTCAACCTATTTTACGCGGACCCGCGCACCAATATTGATTGGCATAGCCGCCTCTTGGATATGATGAACAAGACATTGGGCCGCGAGCCCGGTGATGCGAATTACATCGTCAAAGCCGTCGCGACTTATGAGTTCACGAATATTTCGCGAGAGGTGCGCCGCGCGGGTGATTTGTAAGATTTGAACATTGAGATGCGCACGGCCATTATCACAAAGGCCGCACCATGAGCGCGGTCAAGACACCAACGGCGCATCCAAACGCGATTGAGCGATTTTGGAATTGGTATTTCTACACGGGATATTCCGGCGACAGCCGTGGCGCGCTGCGGGCGATCTTCGGTACGGGGCTTTTGCTGTATCACATCACCCGGTTTCCCCATGTTCTGGCGCTAAGTCCGACCGGCGCGCACACACATTTCATTGAGCCTATTTGGTATTTTGAATATCTGGGGATTTCGACCCATATTCCGTGGTTGAACATTCCGGTCTTCATCCTGATGATGGTGGCGACGGTATTTTTCATGGTCGGAAAATGGACCAAGCCCTCGATCCTCATCCTATTTATCTGCATCTGCTATCTCAAAGGTGTGCGCGATAGTTTCGCGGGCGATGTCCATCATCGTTACATCGTGCCGGTCACTTTGTTGTTCCTCTTCTTCTTCTCGAAATGTCATCAACATTTCGCGTTAGACGCCAAAGGCAAGACCTCTCCAGCGATTGAAGAATGGGAGGCGAGCTGGCCTATTCGCACGGCGCAGACCTATATTGTGTTTTATTATTTCTGGGCGATCGTGGCCAAATTGCGTGTTTCCGGATGGGACTGGTTTGATAGGGCCGGGATGATCCAGTCCAAACTGATTGGAAGGTCCTTACGCTCTGGCTTCGGGGAGGACGGCGAAGTTCTGCGGCGCGCCTATGCGTTTGACTTGGCCGAGCATGTCTGGGTTGTTTTCGCCATGGGGGCCTTGGTTGCCCTTTTCGAATTATTCTCACCGCTTGTCCTAATTATTCGGCGCTGCTGGGCCACAATTCTCTTTTTGCTGGGCGCTGCGAGTTTTCATGTGGCCAATTTCATTTTGCTGAATGTGCAGTTTTTCATGTATCCTTTTGTCTTTTTCACCTTCTTCAACATGGCGTGGTTTGCACAAAAATACCGCACCAAATATGCCGTGACAAACCCGCCGTCCGCACTTACCTAATTCCTATGCGCGAGCTCACCCCAGTCCAAATTGTCTATGACGGCGATTGCCCCTTTTGTCAGGCCTATGTGGGCATGGTGCGATTGCAGGAGAATTATAGCGTCGAGCTGATTAATGCGCGGCAGCCGCACCCCCTTGTCGATGCAGCGACGCAGCGAGGTCTGGATTTGGATGAAGGCATGATTGTTGTGCTGGAAGATAAATTCTACCACGGCGACGATGCCATGACCCGCATGGCGCTCATGACGACCAAAAGCGGTGTGTTGAGACGCCTGACAAAATGGACATTTACGAGCCCTTGGCGCAGCCGCAATCTCTATCCGATTTTGCGCGGGGGCAGAAATGTGACCCTGAAAATATTGGGCCATAAGAAGATTGATAATTTGCCGGATGCTTAACCTAAGAGACTGAAAAAATAATGTTTTTTCTGACATAAAAATAGCGCTCGGGAGTTTTTTCTCTAAAAAATGCACCTCAACCCCTTGAAGGGCGAAATCATATTCCCATTTCGATGACGCAAACGCCGATGACCGGGTTTGTATAAGATTGGGTCGCCCATTTGGGGGCCCAGAAACACATCGCTTTAAGAAGGATGAGACTATGAGACCTTATGATTTTTCCCCCCTTTACCGTAACTTCGTCGGCTTTGACCGTATGGCCAATATGATCGATAATGCCGCCACCCAAGCGGCCAAATCCGGAACGACTTACCCGCCTTACAATGTCGCGCGCCTGTCCGAGGATAGCTACCGCATTGAGCTAGCCGTCGCTGGATTTACCGCTGACGAGATAGAAATCGAAACCCATGAAGGTGTTTTGACAATCTCAGGTGGGCAAGAGCCAAAGGCCGAAAATGATGCTGTGGAATATCTCCACCGCGGCATTGCAGAACGCGGTTTTGAACGCCGGTTCCAACTCGCGGATCATGTTCGTGTCGAGGGCGCAGACCTAACGAATGGCCTGTTGATTATCAGCCTTGTGCGGGAAATCCCGGAAGCTTTGCGTCCGCAAAAGATCGCCATTAGCGGGTCCGTATTGGATGCCGAACTGCAATCTAACAAAAAGTTTATAGGCGCCAAAGCTGGTAAATCTAAAAAGGCTGCCTAAATCAGGGTTATGTCGTTCGGCCGTAGTGTGATGCTCTCCCCTTGTATTCCCGCTGCCACAGGCTGAACGCCATATACTGGCGTCGTCCGTCCCCCCCCTCCCTTGGTCGGGCGACGCCTATTTTTTCAACAGAGCCAAAATTTCGGACCCGCTGAGTTTCGGGCTCTCGCCTGTTTCAAACGCGCGCTCGACAGCCGCCAAAACAGCTGCATTACAGGGTGCATGCACGCCGGCCATTTCCGCCCGTTTCACGATCTCCCCCTGTAGATAATCTATTTCTGATACGCGCCCGGCTTCTAAATCATCCAACATGGACGAACGGGCTTTGGCGTCAATTTTGACAATCGTCTGCATGATGATGCGGTAGGCTACATCGGGCAGGCGCAACGTTTTGACCAAAGCCCCCGGCGCGCGACCGTTAAAGGTCCCGACGGTGACCCCATTGGCTTTCGCGACGTCAAGCGCCTCCTCCACGCAGGCGGCCAAGGCGCGGCGATAATCACGCTGGAACAGGCCTTCGCGCAAGGTGCCGCCGGTCAGCGTGTTCAAGCCATTATTTAAATTCACGATCATTTTGGCCCATTGATCACCCTCAATTTCATCGGATTGTCGAATGCCCTGAAGCGAGCGCTGAAGGCTGAAAATCAAGGGGGAAATGTCTACATTTTCCTGATGGCCGACAACTAAATCCCCCGCCGTCCCGCAATGAAAGGCGCCCGGTCCCGTCGGCGTCACATTAAAGGGGACAATGGCTGGGATAACATTCTCAGCGGGGAGAACAGCGCGCAGCGTTTCCGGATTTCGAATGCCGTTTTGAAAACTGACAACGACTGCATCGGGCGCGTGTTCTAATATTTGCTGCGCCGCGTCTGCCGTATCCTGACTTTTCACGCAGAGCGCAATGATACTCGCCCCTTTGAGGGCCGCAGGCTCCGTTTGGAAATCCACAGTCTTCAGGTGGATAGGGTCGCGTTCAAAATGCGTCAGGCGGAGGCCATGTTCTGCAATTTGGTCGGCATAACGCGCGCGGCCAATTAGCGTGGGGTTCGCACAGGCGTTGATGTGTCCGCCGACCCAACATCCGATAGAGCCTGCGCCCAAAACTACAATTTTTGTCATAGGCCTACAGTCACACCTTCGCCCGGGAAGTCAATATGCAGGCAGGACGCTAACAAAGAGGCAGGATGTCAATAATTGCATGCGCGTTTCTCAAGACTGAACCTTGTCCGCCAGGTGCATCACGCCCAAATATTGGCCTATGACGAAACTTGATAAGAGTGATGATCCGGCAGGCTGGGCAGATATCCGCGCCTCTCTGCACGCAGAAGTAGACGGCTACCGCGTGGATATTCCGGTGCATTGGAAACAGGGGCGCACGGCGTATGGCGGGTTGACCTCTGCCCTGATGCTGGCCGCCGCCTCTGCGCGATTTACCGATCTCCCGCCGCTGCGCTCGGCGCTTATCAATTTTGTTGGACCCGTAACAGACAGCCCCCTTTTGACCGCCAATCTGGAACGTCAGGGACGCAATGTCACAAGCGTCAGCGCGGGCGCATATATTGGAGATCAAGCCGTCGGACGCGCGGAGTTTTTATTTGGCGCAGCCCGTAACTCCAACGTCAATGTGGGCTTTCCGGCCCCGCCCGCGCAAGCCCCTGAAAAGTCGGACCTTTTCACGCCCGAAGCCGCGCGCGACATGGTCCCGCAATTTTTCCATAATTTCGACACACGCCTGATTGCAGGCGCGCGCCCCATGATGGGCGAGGAAGGCTATATCCGCACATGGTCACGTCACAAAGACCCGGCCTCTCGCGAGGGCGTTGAGTCCTTACTCTGTATTGGCGATGTTTTGCCGCCCGCTGCCATGCCGCTCATGCGAAGCTTTGCCCCCGTGAGCTCTATGAGCTGGATGTTCAATCTTTTGACGGATGATCCCCAAACGAGAGACGGCTGGTGGCACGTCGAAGCCCGCCTCACCGCCGCGCAAGGCGGCTATTCCAGCCAAGTCATGCGGATTTGGAACACGAATGGCGAGTTAGTGGTTGAAGGGATGCAGTCGATTGCAATTTTTGATGGGTGACGCAGATAGTCGGTCCGGGGGACCGATTATCAAGGAACCGATACGGCACAGCCGTTTCGGCGGCCTAACCTAACGTTACCATCTGAAGCACCCGTATATTCAGGTAACTATAATTTCGGCCATTTACGCGTGTCAGGTGTATTGACTTAAAAAACTCCGCAGCCTCTGCTATCGTATAAGCAATATGTCTTTAAAATAATTTGAGGGATTAACATGACGCGCAAACAAAAACTCATTGGCTTTGTATCCACCTTGGCGCTCGCAACACTGGCCTATGCGCCGTCTGCCTCCGCGGCTCCGATGGAAATTGAAGATATCGGGAAAATCGAAAATGCTGGTAATCTGACCGTCGCGCCTGACGGGGAAACGATTGCCTATACGGTCTCAAAATACCCTGATCTGCTTCAAGGCGAGTCAGATGGCGGCTCTGTCAGTCAGCTTTATGTCATGCGCCCCGACAGCGAGCCCATTTTATATACCGCATCAGATGCCAGCGTTAGCCGCATTCATTTCAGCCCAGACGGCGAGATGGTCTATTTTCTGACGCGGCGCGGAAAAGACAAAACCAATGCCCTTTACGGTATTTCCTTGAGCGGGGGTGAAGCGAAAAAAATCTTCCAGCATGAGACCAGCATGGGGGATTATGCCCTCTCTCCGGACGGCGAGACTGTTTATTTCGTGGCCGCCGACAAAAAGGCGGATAGATCAAAATTAAAAGACAAAGGCTTTAACGCCTATGCCTATGAAGAAGATATCACCATGTCGGCGGCCTGGCGCGTTTCGCTGTCCGAAGACGCAGATGACAAGGCCGAGAAACTCTATGACGCCAAACATGTTACCAGCCTCGAACTTGCACCCAATGGCCGCTCGCTTGTTGTCTCGGCGGTATCGTCGCCTCTTGTCGATGACGTGCTGATGAAGAGCCGCCTCCATGTTTTAGATGCAAAAACAGGCCGCGTGAAAACAATCGTAAAAACACCCGGCAAGCTAGGCAGCTTTAAGATTTCACCTGATAACAGCCGGATCGCTTTTTTGGCCGGAACGGATATCAGTGACACAGCCAATGGTGTTTTGATGGTCGCCAATATGCGCAATGGCCGGTTTGAGCAATTAACCCCAGATGCGCCGCAACATATTATGGATGTCGAGTGGATCGAAGACGACTCCATGCTCACCATTGCTGCGCGCGGTGTTGAAACAGCGCTCGTCGCTTATGATCTCTCGGGAGAGGAAGAGCGGACCTACGCCACGCCAGATTATATCGCGGTGCGCAACGCTGAAGTTGGTCTGGGCGGTAAGATTTTCTTCACGGCGGATAGTCCAAAACACCCGCAAGAAGTTTTCGCCACGCGGCAAGCGGGCGTTGAAAAGCTGACCCATATCAATAGCTGGCTGGATGACATCACCCTCGCCCCGCAAACAACTTTCACCTATGAAGCGCGCGATGGCCGCGAAATCGAAGGTTTATTGATTACGCCAAAAGGAAAGAAGCCTGCGGGCGGTTGGCCCCTCATTCTGACGGTTCACGGCGGACCGGAAGCCCACTACTCTGACGGATGGATGACAGCTTATTCTTTGGCCGGGCAATTTGGAGCGGGCGACGGTTATGCTGTGTTCTATCCAAATTATCGCGGGTCCACCGGACGCGGCGTCGCCTTCGCCAAAGAGCATCAGAATGATTATGCGGGCAAAGAATTTAATGACCTCGTGGACGGCGTCGACGCGCTCGCGGAAACAGGCCTAATCAATCGCGACCGCGTTGGCATTACGGGCGGGTCTTATGGCGGTTATGCTTCGATGTGGGGTGCAACGGCGCTCACCGATCACTTCGCAGCCTCTGTTGCCTTTGTCGGGATTTCCAATCAAATCTCTAAATTCGGAACCAGCGATATCCCGAATGAGATGCATCTTGTCCATTCCATTAAATGGCCATGGGAAAATAATTGGATGAACCTGCTGGAACGCTCGCCGATTTTCCATGCCGGAAAATCGACAACACCGACCCTCATCATGCACGGCGAAAAAGACACACGCGTCCACCCAAGCCAATCAATGGAGCTTTACCGCTCTATGAAGGTCAGAACAGATACGCCTGTGCGTTTAGTGTTTTACCCAAATGAAGGCCACGGCAACCGAAAGGCCGCATCGCGTATGGATTATGCCTATCGTTCGATGCGGTGGATGGACACCTATCTGGCTGAAGACGCCAATAGAGATGACCCTATGCCGGACTTTGATCTGAACATTTCCAAAAAAATGGGATGGGACAAGGACATGACAGAGGAAGTCAATAAAAAATAGATTGATGACGTTTGAAGGCCTGAAAGGCGGGGTAGAAAAACGCCGCCTTTCACATTTACCGGCGTAAACCCCATGGATTGCAAAGTCCGCTTTTGCTTTCCAAGCTGACATGAGCGCGTCTTTTTTTGATCCATACACCCGAACCCTTACAAGCCATTGATTCGCTCTATAATTTTGGAAGAATCAAAAGGGCACTCCACTGCATTTGATCCCCCGGACCGAATGCGGGCATGGCGCGTCCACTTTTCAAATTTTCTCCATCCGCATATTTCTGCCCCGATATCTTCGGTTTTATGGCGGGTCTTTGGGGATGCGTCCGCGTTTGAAATAAATATAATCCGCGCCTATCCAAACCCGTGCTATAAAGCCTGCGTTCTTTAGATCACAGGACAGGTAGAGCTCATC
>CAZSKH010000045.1:10052-12814 GCA_964607395.1 uncultured Algimonas sp. | reverse complement strand
GCGGAGAGACGCGATGTTGCCTCATCAGAAATAACAGGCAGTTCTGTCATCGTAATCATCATTTTCATGATCACGGCCAATCGCAAGGCATGAAGAATGATCAGCGTGTCATTCGGTGAGAAATCTGCCGCCTTATCACACCGAGCCAAGATCCGGTGACTATCATATTTGTCCAAGCGAAGGCGATTGGCGAGATCCATAATCTGGGAGCGCCAGGGCAGGGCTTCCAAGGTTTCGGCGACGATCAAAGACCGATCTGCCAGCAGCGGCTCTGCACCTGACAACGCCCGGCTAATCCAAAACCCCGGATCGAACAAGCGTCCATAGCCCGTCAAAATCGCAAGGTTCGTGCGGCCCATTGATGTGATAACCAAATCAAAAATAGATTTAGCCCGTGCGGAATTTGCGTAAAGCGCTTCAAATTTTTCAGGGTCAATCCGTGCGGCCCGGCCTGTCCCGTAAACAATATTGGCGGGTGTGCCAAATTGCTGCAAGATCGCATTATGCGGAATTGCGCGCAAAAGGCGCGGGTTGAACATATCCGCGGCGGAGCCGGATTTTGCGCGTTTCACGGCCCGGCTGCCCGTAGGAATCAGCATGTTTTGGCCGAGCCCGCCGAGCAATCCGACATAGTTCGGATCGGAATAGAGCGCGTCTTGTTCAGAACCAATCGTGCGGTAGACATCCCAAGAGAAATCTTTCTCCGTGTAAAATGGGTCGTCTCCGGCCGTGCTGCGATCTGACATACGTCCGCCGATAAGCGAGAAAATCGTGGCGTCCGCGAGTTTCGGGGTTTGGAACCACATGTAACCGTCGCCGCCTTGGAAACTGGTTTCGTGGCAAAGGTGAATACTCCGACGTTCAAATTGTAAAATGGCCCAAGGGCTCATCGCATAATCTAGGCGTTCTTTGATGGTGCCGGGATGTCCGCCGCGTCCTAAACCTTCGCCGTGGGTGTTAAATACGAGGGCTGTTACGCCTTTGACTTTATGTGTCTCCATCGCGCGCGCGAAATGTGATTGCAGCCGTTCAATCGCCAGGGTTGCTGGGATTTGCCCCATAAAGCGCCCGGCATCGGAAAATCCGGTTTGTATGGCGAAGACGCCGCGTTGCTCGATGTAATCCCGGTAAACCGGGTTCTCCAGCATCTTGGAAATAATCCGTCCGCCATTATTCAGCGCATCTGCCGTTTCAAATAAAGGCGAGATATCCAGCATATCTGCAACGCCGTAACGGCGCGCCAGATAGAGTACGGAAAGCGGCACCAACGCGTCTTCGGTTTCCGCAATCAGCAATCGGATGGGAACAGACGCATCAATATATTTTTGGATTTGCGCGATCAGAATCATTTTCTCATGCGCGGTGGATTTCTCTAGCGCGAGGGAGGCGAAGTTGACAGGTTGCGGCTTGACCGATTTGGTCAATTTTGTCGCGCGGTTCAAAACTGTGCGCGTGTCGGACCCTATATCTGAAAGACCGAAAATCCCTTTGACACCAGACATAACGTGGCGAGCGTTCAAGCGAAAATGGATGCGCGCAGTGCCCAGGCCAAAGGCTTTCATTTGCGCGCGAAGGCAAATGAGGTCGCGTTTGACTTCAGCCTTTGGCGCGCCAGAAATAGCAGCGTTGATATCTGGTAAGAGCGACGTGAGATCCGTGAAGCGGCGCGGGGATTGACGCGTCAAATTATTCGCAGCGGCAACCAAATTATCTGGATTGTCCAGATCTTCTTCAAATAGCGTCAAATCGCGTTCCGCAGAGGCAAGGCCCGCTTTGATACGATCTGAAAGATTGTCGACGGCGTCTTCTGCATCACTCTTAAAACCGCCAGCATCAGCAATCCGTGCGGCTTCTTTGGCGTAGCGGGAGAGTTGGTCTCGTTTCTCGGACAGGCGCAAGCGTAAGGCGTCGCCCCAAGAAATATCGGTGCGCCCATCAATATCATAACCAACCCAACTATAAGCATCGGCTAGATGCGGGGTGAGGCTTGTCCATTCTTTTGGGAAATGTTTGGCGGCGACATCTAAAACCACAATGTTTAATTTGGTTAGGGCGTCTTGGATGCGCGTAAGCGTGGCTTGGGTGTCTTCATGTTCCTCGATCAAGGTCGGGGCGCGTTTGGGTAAATAAGGATGCGTTTTGAGCCGATCCGTCAGCTCGTCCAGCTCTTTGCTTTTCGCCGAGGCAATCGCCCCCAACGTATTCCGAATATCGCGCGAGAGGGAGAAAGTCGGATGGGCCGTTAAAACGATGCCTTGGCCCGGCGTTTCTGCCCAGCTTTTGAAGGCTTCAAATCCTTTTGCGGCTTCTGTTTTCGCAATGCGGGCAATCTCGCCGCTTAACTCTGCAAAGCGGTCAACACCTGCACGAGCACGCAGGCGATTGGCGCGGTCAATCGCGCCGCGATCGGAGAGGGTTTTGACGAGAGCCTCAATATCGCGAAAGGCGACGCTGCGATCTTCGACGGCTTTGGAAATATCATAGGCCAAGAGTTTGACAGGATTGGCCTGAGGGTCGGAGGTGACCGATTGCTTATGCTCCGCCAAAAGCGTTTCGAGCTTTGTATGCAGCTCCTGCGTTGTCATGCGTTTGATGGGCTTCGCCTCCTAGAGAAATTTCGCCATGGCCGCTGCTGTATCCAGCATCCGGTTGGAGAAACCCCATTCGTTATCATACCAAGACAACACGCGGACCATGTTCTCGCCCATGACGACAGTTTCTTCAAGAACAACGGAGGAAGAGTGCGGGTCATGGTTGAAGTC
>CAZSKH010000045.1:0-9952 GCA_964607395.1 uncultured Algimonas sp. | reverse complement strand
TCGGCCCAGTTTTGATCTTCCAAATTTCGGATGGCGGTGACTTCGATATCACTTCCGCCAAGATTGAGGCTGGTTTCGGTGAAGCTGATTTTGCCTGGAAAGCGCCCATGGACAGAATCATATTTTAGCAGGTGCGCCAGGTTTTCGGTCGATGATAAATCATTAATGGCCACGATCTCCATATCATCACGGCCTTGCTCCAGTAACGCCCGCAGAACATTACGGCCAATGCGTCCAAATCCATTTATGGCGAGTCGAATAGTCATGTCGTTAGCGTCCTGTTTTATGCCTGCGATGGAGATAGGATTGACAGCGCTGTCAATCAAGCCAGAGTCTCAGTATCTAGGGCCCAATAGAGCGCGAACCCAAAGTTTGCCAGTAAAAAAGATATGCAGGCGAACAATTCTTCCAAAATTTACTTCGGACACGAAAAACTATTCCATTTTGCCCTATTTTTGAACGCCGACGCGTAATAAGTTTATGCGCACACTGGCTGACAGAGCAGCGATCTCAATCGTGCAACCGAGGGCCTTGCGGAGGTTGAAGGATTGTGATCGCGCAAGCGTCGTGGACCGCGTGCAGGAACTCTCACCCGGTTTGGCGAGTTCGGACGTTGCGGTCTCGAAAATTCAAGGCGGTTTGGCGCAGGCGAAGCGGCGCTCGGCTCAATTGGACCCCGAAAAATATGGGTCGACCCGCAATCATCTCGACGGCGCTGTCACGCGGCTGTCTCCCTATATACGTCACGGCATCATCGGTGTCGCAGACGTGCGCGACAGGGCGCTGGAGATTGCAGGCGGAAAAGCAGCTGAGAAGTTTATCCAACAATTAGCTTGGCGAGAATATTGGCAACGGCTTTACAAGGACTTCCCCCATCATATCTGGGAGGACGTGGAACCTTATAAGACGGGATTTTCGCCCGATGATTATCTGGATGACTTGCCAAATGACATTACCATTGGCGAAACAGGCGTGGCTTGTATTGATGGGTTTATCCAAGAATTGTTGATAACGGGCTATCTCCACAACCACGCGCGGCTCTATTTAGCAGGATATATTTGTCATTGGCGACGAGTGAAATGGCAAGCGGGGGCGGCGTGGTTTTTGACTCATTTGCTCGACGGTGACCCAGCGTCCAATAATTTATCTTGGCAATGGGCCGCAAGTACATTTTCGCACAAGCCCTATTATTTCAATCTCGATAATGTCACGCGTTTTTCCGGCAGTGATATTGATACACGGGCCGAAACCAACGCCTGTTTAGATGGAACATATGAGGCACTTTACGAGCGCCTGTTTCCAAATCTCGGACCAAAACCGTGAGCCTTATCTGGGTTCATGAGGATGCCATAACGTTGGATCATCCAATCGTTAACGCGGCGGGTGTCGATGCGAGGCCTGTTTTCATCTGGGATACGGCAGAACATGACAGACGCGAATATTCTCTAAAACGGCGCGTGTTTATCTATGAGTGTGCGCATGATCTGGATATCCCAATTTATGCGGGGGACCCTTGCGAGATTTTGCGAGCTTTGCCTGATGGCGAGACCCTATATGCGGCTGAGTCACCGGACCCTTACATTCGACAGGTCTTATCCGATTTGCGCGATAGCCATGAGGTTGTGGTTATTGATGCGCGGGGGCTTGCGGAGATTCCTCCCAATACGGATACGGGGCGTTTTTTTCGATTTTGGAATAAAGCCAAAAAATCCGCCCTTACGCATTCGTCTGAAACTCTAATAGAATCGACATAACGCTCATGAAAATTGCAATCATAGGGGCCGGCGTCGCAGGATTATCTGCCGCTCGGGAGTTAAGCCGACATGGTGTTGAGACCGTCTTGTTCGAAAAATCCCGAGGTGTCGGCGGACGTATGTCTACCCGCTATGCGCAGGCTTGGGAATTTGATCACGGCGCGCAATATTTCACGGCACAAGACCCCGATTTTCAAGCTGAGATAGAGGCGGCTATTGAAGCCGGCGTCGCTGCGCCGTGGGAGGCCAAAGCGCTATACCTCAAAACGGGAGCGCTCAGCGCCGATACGGGACGCGCGAGATATGTCGGGACCCCGCGCATGAATAGCCTACCGAAATATTGGGCGCAGGACCTAAATGTAAACCTAGGACGCCGCGTCGCGTCTGTCGCAAAATCCAAGAGATGGACACTGACATTTGAAGACGGTTCAGCGGAGGCAGGTTTTGACGGCGTGATTTCAACGCTGCCACCTGCGCAGGCCGAAAAGATATTGCCAACGCATTTCTCACAAACGGCTGAGGTCGAGGCGGCAGAGATGCATGTCTGTTTCTGCCTGATGGTTGGTATATCTGCGCCGATCAATCCTGGATGGGATAGTTTGCGTGTCAAAGATCTGCCGATAGATTGGATTGCCATCAACAACGCTAAACCGGGCCGATCGCAGGATGTTGGGACAATTGTGGTGCATTCGGAAGCTGAATGGTCCGATGCCAATGTCGATGCGGATCGCGACTGGATACAGGACGTTATGCTGAAATCCGCCTCAGCGCTGCTCGGGATACCGCTTGAGAGGGCCCCGCATATCGCGCTGCATCGTTGGCTTTATGCGTCGAGTAAAGCCTCTCCTGATGTAGCATGCTTGAAAGGTGATGGTTTAGTTGTGGCGGGGGATTGGTGTTTGGGCGGACGGGTCCAAGGTGCATGGCTGTCTGGGCGCGCTGCTGCACGGGCGTTTGTCTAAGCTCTCATGCAAGCCTATGGACGATAGGCTGATCGCTCCCTATATGCCCGCCTATGACCAAAGCTGAAACCTATATCCAAACCGCAAAAGAAATCGCAGCCGTTCTCGATGGCGAGACGAATAATGTCGCGCGCATGGCGACCGTGAGTTGTCTGCTCTCAGAAGCTTTCGACAGCTATTTCTGGACAGGATTTTATGTCGTGGACCCGCTCAAAACTGAAGAGCTCGTTGTCGGGCCTTACCAAGGCACATTGGGCTGTTTGCGGATACCGTTTTCGCGCGGTGTGTGCGGCGCGGCGGCGAGGACTGGCGAGGTGCAAATTGTTGAGGATGTTCACGCCTTCCCGGGACACATCGCCTGTGATGCACGCAGTCGCAGCGAAATTGTTGTGCCTGTCTATGCGCCAGATGGGTCGCTCTTTGCGGTTTTTGATGTGGATTCGACTGAGGTCGGAAGCTTTGACGCCGTTGACGCAGAAGGTCTCGCGCCAATCCTGAGCGAGGTTATTCTCTAAACCCCGACCGCTAGACTAAGTCCGCAATCTTATCGAGCTTACCGCCAAGAGGTTGCGCTTTCCGGCCTTCTTTCAACCGTCTGTCAATCGTGGCGAAAACGGTTTCCACATCGACATCAGACTCGATATCCGCGTGGAGACTTTCTGGCGCAAATCCGGCTGTAATAATATCGCCCAATACATCCACCAACTTGTCCCAAAACCCCGTGTCGGACAGGAAGACGATAGGCTTGTCGTGCAGGTTTAGGCGTTGCCAGCTCATGACTTCGATGACTTCTTCCAAGGTTCCGACGCCGCCGGGCAGGACAACAAAGGCGTCAGCTAAGTCAAACATACGGATCTTGCGGGCATGCATGTCGTCGACAAACTCATGTTCAATGCCTGGGATTGTACGCTCAATCGCATTCAGGAAATGCGGGATAATCCCGATGACGTTTGCACCGCCGTCCCGCGCCGCGCGCGCCGTTGCGCCCATTAGGCCCAGTCCTCCGCCGCCGTAAACGAGGCCGTGACCGCGCGCCGCGATTTCCTCACCTAGATGCGTTGCAAGTTTTAAATGGGCTGGGTCTACGCCAGGGGAGGAGCCGCAAAAGACGCAGATATTGAGTGATTTGGCGTCTGTCATTATGTTCCGTTTCATTTATTGTCGGCGTCATTGAAGTCTAATTGAGACATGCCTTAGGAGATGTTGCCCGCTTTGAAAACCTCGTCTCAGAAATCCACCTCAAAATTCAATCCCGGGCGCTATATCCTGATTGTCGGGGCCGCTCTGATTTTAGCTATCTTACTCTACGCTGCCTTGCACGTGACAGACTCAGCCGAACAACCCGCAGATGATGCAGAGATTGAAACGGACCCCACCAATGTCGCCGAGATTGGCGTTCAACCTCCGAGTTTTCAGGAAATCAGTGAGTTTCGCGACGGCACGTCCCAAAGACTTCGCCTCTCTGGAAAGGCCGAGCCTGAGGCCGTGGTTTTCATCACCAACCGCGGAGAAGGCTTGCGGCAAGTGCGCGTCAATAATCTGGGTCAATGGGGTCTTACGATTGATGCGGAAGACAAACCTATGGCTTTGGAAGCCCAACTTTATCAGGGCGAAGATACGCCCGCGATAAGATCAGAAGAGACGGTTTTTCGTTTGCCCATTCCGAGCCCGGCCCCCGTCACCTCGCCGCAGGGCGAACTCCCCTTCGAGTCTGAAACTGAAACGGCACCTGCATCTCCCTATAAGACATCCGCGCTCATCATGGTGGCCGCGCCCGGCAGTCCGACGCGGGTTATTCAAACCCCTTATGGCGGGTCGCCAACGTCAGGTCCTCTCAGCCTATCCGTGATTGATTATGACTTCTTGGGCGGCGTTATAATTTCGGGAACGTCTTCTGTTCCCGGACGGGTTCGCATTTATGCCGGAGATGCCGTCATCGGGGAAACGGGAATTGGCGTCGGTGGTCGGTGGAACTCCATCGCAGGGCGCATGTTGCCACGCAGAAAAATTCAACTCAGGGCCGAGCTTATTCCGGCATCCGGTGCGCAGAATGCACTGGATGAAAGAATTTCAGTCTCTGTTCCGTTTATTTTCCTGCCACCTTTGCAAGAGGAAGATACCGACGGCAGCGGCGCGCTTTCCGTTTATATCGACGCGGAACAATGGCAAGTCCGCCGCACTTTAATTGGCGGCGGTGGTCAGACGACCGTCATTTTTGCGCCGCTGACGTCAGAGACTGAAACCGCTGAGACGGATGCAAATATTGAAACTGATGCTGGTGGGGAAACAGGCTCGGAATAAAAGCCTTATTCCGCAGGGGCTGGCGAGGCCTCTTTGCGAGAGGCCTTGCGATTTTTGATATGCCCAAAGAGCCGTTTAAACCGCGCGCTTAACACGGTCGGCATGGCGAGCATGACTGGCGTTACAATCAATGTCAGAATTGTCGCGAACCCAAGACCGCAGGCGACAACATAGGAAATCGGGGCCCAAATTTCTGAGGTGCTTGAGCCTTTCGTTGAAAACTCGCCCGTGAAAATATTGGCTTGCCAGCCCAAAATGAGCGGCATTAAGCCGACCACGGTTGTTAGTGTCGTCAGGAAGACCGGCCGCAAACGCTGGGCCGCAGTTCGCACCGCAGCGTCGACGGCATCAAAACCATGTTCGCGCAAGCGTTGATAGGCATCGATGAGAACGATATTATTATTCACGACAATACCCGCCAGCGCGATGACGCCTGTTAGGGTCAAAATCATAGATACATAGGAATAAAACACGAGCCCTAATAAGACTCCGAACACGCTCATCACGACGGCCAAAATGGTCAGAAAGACATGGTAGAAGCTGTTAAATTGTAAGAGCAAGATAACGCTCATCATAAACAGAATTGCCAACCCAGCCGCTTGGAAGAAGGCAAGGGCCGCCGCATTTTCTTCCTGCTGGCCTAAAAATTTTGTTTGAACAGAGGCCGGGAAATTGGCCTCATTCGCTTTCCAATCTGTCAGCTCTTCGACTTGGATATTGGTGGCATAATCCTTGGCGGTATTCGCTTGAACCACATAATAAGGCATTAAGTCACGGCGTTCAATTTTGTCCTGACGCGGTTTGGCAACGCGCGTCGTGACAGCGGATAAAGGCAGCGCGCCTTGCGGGGTTTGAATACGCAAACGGTCCAGTTCTGAAGATGTGCGGGCGGACGCCGGATAGCGAATGCGAATATCGACTTCCTCATCCGCGTCCAACGGACGATAGCGCCCGACTAATGCGCCCTCCGTCACAAATTGCAGGGCAGATCCAATGCGGCCGACATCCAGTCCGAGTCGCCCAGCTTCGGCCCTGTCGACCACAAATTCCCATTCCACGCCGGGCAGGGGTGTCGTGTCTTCAATGTCGACAATGCCTTCCATGGACGCCAGTTTGGCTCGGATTTGCGCCGTCGCCGCGCGCAGGTCAGCGGGGACGTCACTGCTGATTTGTATGCCAATGTCTTTTCCAATGGGTGGACCTTGGTCGACGGCTGTCACTTCGGTGATAACGCCAGGGATGCCTTGAACGGCTTCGGTCAAATCATCCATAATGGCTTGCGTGCCGCGCCGCTCTGCGAAGGGCAGAAGTTCGGTGTAAAGACGCACAACCGTATCTGACGGAACATTTCCGGGACCGCTCAGGGCATTGCCGCCGCCAGCCCCAGCGCCCGTCACTGTGTAAACGGATTCGATGCCGTCGATGTTTTCAATGCGTGTTTCCAGATCCGTCGCGATTTTCATATATTGCTCAGCTGTCGTGTTGCCGCGTGAACGGGCGAGAACGTAGAGCTGTTCTGACGGGGATTGCGTGAAAAACTCAACGGGCTTTGGCGGCGGGCCGCTCATGGAAGCGCCAAAGAAAGAGACAATCCCAAAGGCCAGCAAGACCATTCCGGCCATCACCATAAGGGGCCACCTTATAATGACCTGAATGAAGCGAACATAGATCCCGATAAAACCCGTCGTCTCAGATGGGTCGCCTTCGCCAGCAGAGAGCCGAGCGACATTCTCATTTGTTGTTTTCTTGGGACGAAAGCCGATTTTCGCGCCAATCGTCGGCAAGAAGATCACTGCCATAAGCGTTGAAGCGGTCAACACATAGATCATGGTGCGCGGGAAATAGCTCATGAATTTCCCGGTCGTGGACTCCCAGAATAAGAGCGGAATAAAGGCCGCCAATGTCGTCGCGGTCGAGCTCATGATTGGCCAGAACATGCGCTCGCCCGCCATCTTAAAAGCTTCCAGACGTTTCATGCCCTCTTCCATTTTCCGGTCGGCAAATTCGACAATGACAATGGCGCTATCGACCAAAACTCCCACAGACAGAATGAGGCCAAATAGGATCATCATATTGATCGTTTCGCCCGCGATGAGAAAACCGAAAAAGGCGATCAAGAAACTCGCCGGGATCGCCCAACCAACGAAAATCGCAGATCGCCAGCCCAGCGCCGCGATACAGACGATAAAGACCAAGACCACAGCGTTCAGAATGGAGGAGGAGAGTTCCGCCATCATGTCTTTGATATAGACCGAGCGAGATTGGCTATAGGTGACATTGATTGTGGCCGGCCAACTGGGGTCGGCTGTCTCCGCATCCACCAAGGCTTGGACTTGTTCACTGGCCTCGAGAATATTGACGCCTTGTCGTTTACTGATTTCCAGACTGACGCTCTGTCGGCCATTAAATCGGGCGAGGGTTGTTTGGTCTTTATATCCTCGCCTGACCTCCGCGATATCGCCTAATTTGACAATGGCGCCATCTGCGCCACGGCGCACGACGAGGTTCGCCATATCAGACGGTTGCTCGATAAGACCGGGAAGTTTGATGTTAAATTTGCCGGACCCCGTCTCCAGCGTCCCCGCTGGGACAAGCGCATTATTTTGCGAAACAGCGGCGGCGATTTCTTGGAATGTAATGCCCAGACTTTCCGTGCGGGCCGGGTCGATAATCGCTTCTAATACATCGGTGCGTTCCCCGCTGATTTTGGCTTCCAGCACAAGGGGGTTTGCTTCGATTCTACGCTGCAATTCCTTTGCGCGGCGTTGTAATTCGCGTTCCGGTGCGTCGCCCCATAGATTGACGGTCAGGATTGGAAGGGCCGAGAAACTGACTTCTTCCACGACGGGTTGGCGGGCTTCTTGTGGAAATTCGGCGCGGGCGCGGTCTACTTTTTCCAGCACATCCGCAAGAACCCGGCGTTTGTCGACATCAATATCAAATTCCAGCAGCACATAGGCGACATTGGTGGAGGCGATACCTTCAATTTCTTTCAGGCCTTCAATGGATTTCAGCTCTGTCTCCATCGGGCGAACGAGCAGGCGCTCCGCATCCTCTGGTGACACCCCAGGCAGAACAACTTGGATATTAATAAACGGGACAGGAACATCGGGTTCCGCGTCCATGGGCAAGCGGCTAATCGCGAGCAATCCACCAATGACGCAAACCAGCATAATGCCAATCGTCATCCGCCAGTTGCGAATGCAAAAGGCAACAATGCCGGGCAGACCGGGCGCGGGAGGGGACATGTCGCGGGTCGACATTAAGGCTGACCGCCGGATTTAACGGCCATTTGCGACGTTGAAGATGGGGCCACGCCATAGCTCTCGACGGCTTCGACCGTCATGCCGACACTGACAAAATCTTGTCCTTCGACAATGACGCGGGTGCTGGCAGGCAAGCCTGTGACCCAGATCCCGTTTTTGTCTTCATCGATCGTTTTAACAGGCGCAAACCGCACAACATCAGAGCCGTCAACATAGCGGATGCCGATATCGCCGGTGTCATTGAGCGCCAGCACATTGGCGGGCACTTGCTGCGCGAGGGTTTCGCCGGATGTGATGCGAACTGTCGCCGTAACGCCGGCTTTCAAGGCAAAGTCAGGATTTGGAACTTGGATTTCTGTGCGGAACGTCCGTGTGGCGGGGTCGGCTCTCGCCTCGATAAAGGTGACTTTACCGTCCAAAATTTCGCCCGTGGCCAGCTCGACGGAGGCTGCGCTCCCTTTTGGCACGGCTCCGATTTGGGTTTCCGTCAGCTGCGCATTCACTTTCAGCGGGGAGAGATCAACCAGCAATCCGCAAGACATGCCGGGTGAGAGATAATCCCCGATTTGCGCGTCCTGTCGCTCCCATACCCCAGAAAACGGTGCGCGGATGTTGATATTATCGGCCTCGATTTCGGCCTGTTTGAGCGCGGCGCGGGCCCCGTCGAGTTGCGCTTCAAAGGTGGTAACGCGGGTTGCAGACTGAAAGCCTTTTTCCGCTAGCGTGCGGGCGGCATTCAAATCCGTTTCGATTGACCGGATATTGGCTTTGGCTTGATCGACCAGCGCTTGGCGTGCGTTCAGGTCTTGACGACAGACGATTTGACCTTGCCGCACGCGCTGGCCTTCTTTGACAAAAATCTCTGCGACGAGGCCCAGTGTCTCGGCCTTTAGGGCCACTTCGCGATTGGCAGCGGATTGACCATAAACCTCCAGCACATTTGGATGTTCGCTGGCTGTGATGCGGCGCACTTGCACTGTCGGCATGGATTGCCGCGCTCGTTCTTTGACGATGGCAGGGGTCGAGACCGTTAGAGGCGCATCTTCGCCGCCATTCTTAAACGCAAACCACATCGCCCCGATGAGGAGGAGCGAGCCGGCGATAATGTAGGACGTATTGAGTTTCATGGTCTAACTACGGTTTATTTGACGGCAAGGAGACACCCGACGTCATAATTTTACAATTTCAGCCTGTGCGCCTTTTTGGGCCTCTTATGCAACTGATAAAGCCGCAAGGCAGCCCGTCACGAATGTATGTTTAAGAATGAGGCCAAATGTCCGTTCCTCGGGAATCCAAAAATTAGTCACGTAAATTGACCTAAATCAGGCTTGAACTGCCAAAACACGTCTCTAGGATGTGCCGCTTAATATCGAACAAACACAGGGGATTAGCTTGAGCGATATTCTTGACGAGCTGCAATCGCGCCGCGACGAAGCTAAATTAGGCGGTGGTCAACGCCGCATTGATAGTCAGCACGCCAAAGGCAAGCTGACGGCACGCGAACGGCTGGAATTGCTGCTCGATCCCGGCAGTTTCGAAGAATTTGACATGTTCGTCACCCACCGCTCCACCGATTTCGGCATGGAGGCCAACAAAATGGCGGGTGACGGCGTTGTCACGGGCTGGGGCACGATCAATGGCCGCAAGACATTTGTCTTTGCGCAGGACT
>CAZSKH010000044.1:11639-12917 GCA_964607395.1 uncultured Algimonas sp. | reverse complement strand
TTGCGCGAGAAATTGGGGCTTTAATTGCTTTCTCTTGCAGAGTGCCGCGACATTATCCAAGCTCATCTGGATGCAGAAAATCTGAAATCAGATGTCGAGCTCGCTTTGTTTGATAAGCACCGTGAAGGTGAATTTTGTTTCGCCTTCACGATAAATTCGGCGGAGTTTATAAAAACGGGGAACCATAATTATTGCCTCGTGGGCGCCGGGCCTACACTCGTCGACCGCCGAGATGGGGCGGTCATCGAGATGGCGAACAATGGATCGATGGAAAATTATGAAAAGCGGGGTGATCCGTATAATTATTTGACCCATACCTTGTGTGTGACAGGGACCTGTCGAGAGGGTCTGCGACGAGAAACGTTTAAGTTCCTTCGAGATGTGACCGGCGAAACTATTGAAGTTTGTCGAGATATCCTGAATGAAATGGTGGAAGGAGAGCCTTTCGTTTTCGATGCGGAAGTCTGCGATAAGAGAAAACTCACTGCGCAAATGGAAAAATTTCGAGGGCTTGGTTTTAATGTACGGCGGCTCTCAAGTTTTGAAGTGCGGAATGGAGCGCTCGGCGAGGAACAGGCTGTTAGAAAGGATTAAGAATGACGCAACAAACCCGCGCAGAAAAAGAGCTGGCCATTACCGTGGTTACGCTGTCCTTTTGGGGCATGGTGATTTTGTTTGGCGTTGTGGCGGGGCTTTTTCTTTTGGATATTATTCCGTCCGGCAATGGGGTGTTGATTGGCTTAATTCTCTTAGCGGTGGCAGGCTTTAATTATGTCCTGATGAAGAAGATGGTTGGAAAAATGGAAGCCGACTTGGACGAGTCCCTGGAATGACAGACCAAAAAATCAAAATCCTACGAGTCCTCAGAATTGTGAACCCGATTCTGATGTTTGCCATTGTCTTGTTTGGCTTAGGCTGGGTCGTGAAGGTGCCTTTGGTGTTGGCCGTTTCCGTCGCTTGTCTTTCCGGGATCGTTGCCTTCACGGTTATCTCTATGGTCCTATCTATTGAGAGGAAGAAACGATGAAGTCCAAAGACGAAATCGAGCGAACAAAAGCCATTCTGGAAATGCTACGGCTGACGATGCCCCCGATTTTATTCGTGGTGCTGACGGTCGTGTTGACCGCCGCCTTTGGCCTGCCGATGGTGCAGAAGCTTCTGGAAACCGGAAAGCGCAAACCAGCGCCGCACACGATGCGGGGCCTTGTGTTGGCCCCAACGCGGGAACTGGCGGGGCAAATCCTCGACAATCTGCAGGCGTTTTCTGAAAACACTCCG
>CAZSKH010000044.1:0-11629 GCA_964607395.1 uncultured Algimonas sp. | reverse complement strand
TGTCTTGGCGGCGGCTGAATATATTGCATTCTCTCTCATTTTGAACCGTTGGGCCGGTCTCTAACCTCTTATGAGGTTTGTGCAGGAAAGCCTCGCAGCGTTTCATATTTGAGGGGTATGAGGCCTGGCCTCGCACACTACTATGTAAATCCGCCCCATGAAATTAAGGACTGAGCTATGAGCCTAAACACAGAAAAAACGGCATCGGTCACCGAAGCCCTGGATACACGCATTACGGTGCGGCAGTTCCTCGATAAACCCGTTCCCGATGATGTGCTGCGGGCATTGCTGGAAAAAGCCATGCGCAGCCCGTCCGGCGGCAATCTCCAGCCGTGGAAATTGCACATCATGACAGGCGACACATTGGCGGCGTTCAAGAAAGAGGCCGTAGAGATCACGCTGGCCGGGAAGGTGGAAGAACCCACTCATCCCGCTTACCCGCAACCGCTCTGGGAGCCGCAGCGCTCTTGGCGCTATAAGCTAGGCGAAGATATGTATGCGCTGCTGGGTATTCCGCGCGAGAACAAGATGGGCCGCTTGGTCTGGTTCGCGCAAAATGCGAAATTCTTCGAGGCCCCCGTTGGCATTATCATTACGGGCGACAAACGTTTGGGCGCGCCGCAACATATGGATATCGGCATCTTGATCCAATCCATGATGCTTTTGGCCCGCGAAGCCGGTCTGCATACTGCGCCGCAAGGTTGGTGGCGCAATTGGAGCTCTGTCTGTCACAAATATCTGGATATCGACGAGACTCATGAAGTTATGGTAGGCATGGCGATCGGCTATGGTGACCCTGACGCGCCGGTGAATAATCTCTATGCGGATCGCGCTGATTTAGACGAGGTCGCGCAGTTCTATGGCTAATAAATCCCTAGGTTGTTGAAACTTCATCGACTTTTCTGGAGGTCGTTGAAACTTCACCTAAATAAGATTTTGGTTAGAACTTTGTTACTTAGACGTGAATCCCCTCGGGATTCACGTTTTTTGTTGCCTAAGACTTGACTTTAATCTGATATTTACTGCGTTATACTTCGTATTTATCAAGTATTGATGAAGTTTAACTCAAGTAAAAATGAGTTAACCGTATTTTCCTTTAACTCTATGTTTATCTTGACGCCCTCACATTGTTCTCATGCCGAAGAGAGATGCACCCAACGCATCCAAGCCATGGCAACCCCGGGATAGGCCCGAAGGTAAGGTGAGCAAAAATGGGAGGAGAAGGCCATGGCCTTTACAGAACTGGAAGTCCGCGAAGCGGAGAAAGCTATTGTTATTGCCGCGAATGCGGAAGACATGTTCCGCTTGGGACTCATTTATTCAACGGATGTGGAAGACCGCGGTCCCGACTTTGTTGAGGCGCACAAATGGTTCAGTCTCGCCGCAATGATGGGCAGCCAACCGGCAAAAGCCTATCGCGAAGAGCTGAAGTTTGAAATGAGCGCAATTGATCTGACATTGGCACAGCGTGCTGCACGCGGATGGATGACGGAAAACCGCGCTGCATTGACGGGCTAAGACGGTGAAACTCGCTGAGTGTATTCGGAAGCCTTAGGTTCCGAATAGGGCTGCGAGGTCCAAGCTGATGAGCCCGTTGATGATAGCGTCAACGGCGACGGTGGCGAGGACGAGGCCCATAATCCGGCTGATAACGCTGGCGCCTGTCTCGCCAATGATTCTTTGGATGCGCGTTGCGGCCAAAAGTAGAACAAACGTCAGCGCTAGAATGCTTAGCAATATTCCGGCAGTGATGGCTTGCTCGGAAATAGAGTTGCGGTGGTTATCCGTCAGGATGACGATCGCCAGAATAGCCCCCGGCGATGCGATGGACGGCATTGCCAAGGGGAACACAGCGCCTGATAAATCATCCCGCTCGGCCATCTCAATTTCGCTGGCGGGTTTAGATTGACCAAAAATCATATCCAGAGCGAACAGGAATAAGATAACCCCGCCCGCAACTTGGAACGATCCGAGACGAAGCCCCAGGGTTTCCAGCAGAACTTGCCCCATAACGAGGAAACCCATCAACACGCAGGTCGCGATGATGACGGCGCGCATGGCGAATTTGACACGAAGCGCAGGCTTTACACTTTTCGCTGCGAATAGATAAACGGGGATTGTTCCGATTGGGTCAATCACCACGAAAAGCGTGATAAATTCGCGATATAGATCTTGCCAAACCATAGTGCGCGGTGCGGTTTCAGGGCCTGAGAGTCACATTCAAAAATTCTCTAAGGGGAAACGACAGTCGTCCCGCCTCCATTTGCCCCAAATTGATAAGATAGGTTGAAATCGACAGGCAAGGCCCGGCGGAAGCCGTCCATAAATGTCCCAACTTCGGCTAGCGTATTTTGCGGTACATAGATGATGTCACCGCGGCGCAGCTGAACATTATCATTATACTCTCGAATATTCAGAATGCCGCCCCGTATATTGACGCTACGCATCATCATACCGCCATTAGGGGCACGGCGTAATATGGCAACATTGCGAGAGCGCGCGGTTGGGCGCATGCCTCCCGCCATAAGAATGCCTTCCAGCGCGCCAATCCGCCCTGGAATCGTATAGGTGCCGGGCGCGCCGACTTGCCCGCCGACATAGATCTGCTCGGGAGCGTAGGCGCGGGGTGTCACGGCAATTCTGGGATCGCGAAGTTGCTTGCCCAGCTCGCCCATTAATTCATGTTGAACCTGTAAAAATGTGCGGCCTGCTGCCATAATGGGGCGGCTCATTGGCATCACAACGCGGCCATCTGGCCCTACTGTGAGTGTTCTGGACAGCTCCGGTGCGGAACTGACAACAATATCGAGCTGATCGCCCGCAACGAGCGTATATTCAGGCTCCCAATCGACCCATTGCTGAAACATGCCGGGCGGGGGAGGCGTTTGATAGGCAATGTGCTTTTCGCCCCGCATTTTGTGAAAAATACTCTTATATTTTCTCGGTCCGCTCTTGAGAGGTTTACCATAACGGTCGACCGGCATGCCTCGAGGCGAGTGATTCGGCATCACATTTGGGCCGTTACCATAGCGCGATTGCGCGTCAGCAGACGGTGCAGAGAGGGCAATAATGGCGCAGGACGCGGCCAGACATGCAGTTTTACGGAAAATAAGCATCAATCGGAGCCTTATTTCGGGGCTAATGTGTTTTTTCCATTAGTTAACAAGAATGGATAAGGAATTATTAAAATTTAGGAGGACATGGTTAACGCGAACACTTTGCGGGGGATTCGCGCATGGCCAAATATGGTCGAAAAACATTTGAGCCTGTTGGCACGACACATTCACCCAGAATGGGAGATTTGACGGTTGGTGACTATGCCAATGGCATGCCTAACATTCGCTTGGGTGAAATGTTCAAATCCTTCATGCGTCAATTGTTCTGGATTTTACCGCTTTTAGTGCTGGGGAGCTTTCTCGCATTCTACCTGACGAAGGATCTGAAACGCGTTTACACAGGTGATGCCAGCATTATGGTCCAGCTTGGCGAGGAATATGTCTACCAGCCGGTCGGCCAGACGTCGAATGGCGGCGGCCTCATGACGACCATTGATACGATCACCCTGACAGAGGCCGGTCTCATGAAAAATGATGAGCTGATTGCCCGTGTTATCGGCAATATGACGTCGGGTGACGATGCCATGACACCGGCACAGGCCGAAAAGCGCTTCAACAAAGAGGCCTATGAAAAGATCAATGCGGCGCGGCGTGCTGGCAATCTCAGGGAAGAACAAGATGCCATCATGGAATTGCGCAAATCTGTGGCCAACAGCTATTCCGTTATGCCCCGGCCTAAATCCTCTATCATTGAAGCCTCTTACAAACATGAAGACCCAGAGGTCGCGGTTCAAACCGTCAATGAGTTCATCAATGCCTATATGGAATTCCGACGTCAGGTCTTTGAAGAGGGTTCCAGCGAGCTGATCGCAGAACGCCGCGAGGCGACCGAGGCGCAACTCAATGCAAATGAACGCGCAATCGCACGATTTCTCAAAAAACATAACGTGGCTGACTTTGAGTCGGAACAAACAGGTCTGAGAGAGCGGACAGAGGATTTGAAAGCCAGCCTGAACGGGACCCGCGCGTCTATGGCGGAAACAGAGGCCGCGCTGGCGCAAGTTGAAGATCAGCTTCGCGGGACGCCAAAGACAATCGACCTATATAGAGACGACCGGGCGTCGCAGCGTGTGGCGCAGGCAGAGTTGGAACTGCGTCAGCTCTTGGCGAAATATCTGCCCACCTCTGATCCCGTCAGGCAAAAACGGACAGAGTTAGAAGAACTCAAGGGTTTACTGTCCTCTTATGGCGGGAAAGCCAGCGGCGGTCGCCGTGTCGGACCAAACCCGACGCATCAGGCTTTGACCACACAGCGGAATAATCTGGCCGCCACAGCCGACTCATTACGTGAACGCGAATTTACGCAACAACGCCAATTGAACTCGGCCGATGCTAAAATTCGGAAACTGACGTCCCTTGGTCCGACCCATGAGAACCTCTTGCGAGAGCGCGAAACTCTAAAATTACGGTTGAACTCCTATAACGCCAAGGAACAAGAATCTTTGGTGGACGCCCAACAAGCCGAAGCGGCTGCTGAGAACGTCAAGGTCATCTCTGTTGCTCAATTCGCAAATAAGGGCCGTAACATGCGTAAATTGGCTTGGTTCGGCGCAACTGCGGCTTGGGGCCTCGTGCTATTCTTCCTTGCTATGATCCGTGTATTCTTGGACCCGCGTCTCTATGCCGTACCGGGCGCTGTTCGGAACGTTCCGGCTGTGCAAGACGAAGTTTATGACACGGGTCCAGTCCATGCTCCGATCCCTGATCCTGTGCCCGTTTACGACCCCTCGCAAAATCCCGCTGCAAACCCTTATGAGGTTCAGCCTGCCGCCTATGCGGCTCCGGACCCTTACGCGCAAACGGGATATGATCAGGCCGGATATACAGAGGGCGGAGGCTATGCTGATTACGGTCAGGCGGCTTATTCTGACCCCTATGCAGGGCCTTATGAGCAAGCGCCTTATGAGCAAACTCCGCATGGGCAAGGTCAGCCTCTCGCCGCTCCGGAGACGCCTTATGTAGGAAATACGGCGGTCGATTTATCTCACAATCCCTATGCGACAGGTGAAGTTCAGGCCGGTTCCCTAAATACCACACCGCCATTTACGACGCCGCAAGGCTAAACGAACATGGCTGCTACGCAGACCTATACTCAAGCTCACCTTCAACAACGCAATTACGCGTTGGGGGGTGTTCTGCGCGGCTTAGAAAATATCATATTCTTCTTGCTGATCTTTCAGTTTTCAACGGCTCTCATTGCGTTGTTTTTGACGGATTTTAATAATCCGGAATATCAAAGCCCGCTGGCGCGCCTTCTTTGGTATCCGGGATATGCCGCGATCATGGTCATGATGTTGCGCTCGCTCCCGCAAGTCATCCGCCTGGCCGCATTTAATCCACTTTTGATTGTCTGTGTTGCGATTTGCGGGATCAGTTTCCTCTGGTCTGTGGACCCCGCCGTGACACTGCGCCGGTCTATTGCTGTTCTACTGACAACGACGTTCGGTCTGGTGCTCGCGGCCCGATATGATTGGAATGGACTGGTTCAACGTTTGGGTATTGTATTTGGCGTCACAGCCGTCTTGTCACTCATCATCGGGATTGTGTTGCCTGAATATGGTATCATGCAGGAAATCCATCAAGGCGCTTGGCGAGGCGCTTGGATCGAGAAAAACTATATGGGCGGCTTCATGGCCAAGGGGGTTATTGTGACCTTATGTGCATTTGCGATGCGGCCTGACAGGGCTTGGATATGGCTGCCGCTCTGCGCGCTTTGTCTGCTAATGGTGCTACTCTCGACCTCAAAGACAGCGCTTTTGATTTCCCTCATCGGCATTGGCGGCTTCATCGCTTTGCGGCTTTATCGGCGCTACGTTTTCATCCGGCCCATCCTTATTCTTTCAATGCTTGTCGTGTTTGCAACGATTGCCGGAATGCTGATCTTTGCCCCTGATTTTACTTTTGGCCTGATTGGGAAAGAGAGAACGCTGACGGGGCGAACAGATATTTGGTCAGGCCTGATTGCGTCCATTCAGACGCGGCCTTGGTTAGGGCATGGATATGGCGTCTATTGGTTGGACCCGCTGGGCTCTTCTTATTACGTCCGATTGCAACTCGAATGGGGGATTCCCAGCGCGCATAACGGGTGGCTGGAGACATGGCTCTCAACGGGGGCTTTGGGCGTCGGGTCTTTTGCTATTCTGTTTATCGGGACAATTATTCTGGCTTTTGACCGGCTTCGTAAGGGCGGCACTGAGACCTATTGGGTTATTCTTTCCACGATAATGTTTCTTGGATTTTCCATGTCGGAATCCACTATACTGCAACAAAATGATCTCTCATGGGTGATGTTTGTTGCGACCTCGGCAAAGCTCTTTGCGTTTGAAAAACCGTTCTGGCGAGACCGTGTGCGTTTACCATACTTCCTCGTGAAGCGGACGGACTACACGAAAATTCCGATTTAAAGTCCGTAGAATTTCGGGGACAAACGCTCGCACCAGAATATTTTCCCGAATCCCTGCGCCAAGCGTCCCAAATTAAAGACGGATTGGGGGCGGTTCAAAAGCTTCGTCACGGCGAAGCGTACGCCATAACTAACAATTTGCAGAACACCGACACACATCCACATGATAACGAGTGGCCATCCTAATATGCCTTTATCTGCCGCTTCGTGAGTTGGGGTTTGTCCAAAGGCGAAATTACGCCTCCAGACATATGTCATTGTGGCACGATGTTCAGGAACATGTTCCAGCGTGACCGCCGCATTTGTCCAAGCGATGTTGATGTCTTGTTTTTCCAGTTCCCGAAATAAAGCGTCATCTTCACCGCCCGTTTGATTCAATGAGGTGTCGAAAACAGGCGAGGGCAGCGCCGCTTTTTGACGGTCAATAAAACAGTTTCCGGTCCCGATGCCGCGATCAATAAGCTGGTCTTCTCCCGGGTTAGCCCGTGAAAATAAAGGTCGCATCTTATCGTAAAACTGATCGTCGGGGTCGGGCATAACGGCATTTACCGGACCAAAGACCAAAGCGGCATCAAATTTTCGGGCTGCATCAAACATGGATTGCGCCCAAGGCGCGCAAGCTTCCATATCGTCGTCTAAGAATAGAACATAACGTCCTGTCGCCAACGCTAACGCGCTGTTCCGTGCATTGCTCACACCCGGTTCAGGGACATGAATATAGACGATATTGGCATCCGAGGACTTTATTTTCTCCGCAACAAAAGCCTTCGCGCTGGCCGCTGGGTCATTATCGGCAATGACAATTTCAACATCGATACCCGTAACAGCTTCCGCCTCGACGCTAGCGAGGGCCCGAGCGAGCGCGTCCGGGCGTTTATAAGTCGGGATAATGATGGATAGGCAGTTATCAATATAGGTCATGATTTGGCCTGTCTTTTCTTAATGGTGCGATAAGCATCATTCACGGTCATAACGCGCAGGCCACTTTGCCTGACGGCTGTGACGATTGTCTGAAATTCATCTGGCGTGCATCCAAAATCACTCGGATTGTTTCTGACATCATGGGTGAACAGGTTCAGCCATTTCGGCTGCGTCTTGGCATTCTCAACTTGCTTTAATGCGGATTGCAAAGCCTCACCGGAATAGACACGCGCGGCGTTTAGAAGATTAGCGTCCTGCGTAGAGTTTGTTGGGCTCAAAACCCCGCGTAACGTCTTGAAACGCTTTCTGAGCGCCTTCTTCAGGGCTGGCGAAACATGCCCAAAGGGGTAGGCGAAATGCCGACTTGGCGGGAGGCCAAGGCCCTTTAAAACTCTCTGATTTTTTTCAACATCTGCCATGTAAGCCAGCAGATCATTATCGTTTGAACTCAGGTGAGAAAATGTGTGGTCCGCAATTTCATGACCTTGGTCATGCACGTCCGCAATATCTGCGAGGCTCATGTGCCGCCCCAGATGATTCTCGGTCTCGCAGAGGCCACAAGCCACATAGATGGTTGCGCGCCAGCCTTCTGCTTCGAGCATCGGCAGCGCCGTCTCGATGGCTGAAGCCGGACAATCATCAAAGCTAAAACTCACGATTGACTCGTTGAGGTCGGGCAGCACCGAACGGGAGACGCCGCGCGCTAGAAACCGTTTAGCCTTATAGACGATCTCGCTCATTACAATGCGTCCGCATAATGAGACGCCCGCCAGAGCTTCAGAGCCGTTAGCCGAGCGCGCATTGGCAGGGCATGGGTTTTGACGAAGACTTTCAAAATTGGCCGCATCAAACTTTGCCCCGGCACACGGCCCAATGATTTTGAAATCTTATAAAGCGGCAGGCGTGCAGCCAATTCCGGATGAGCATTCGTAAAGCGGAGGTAATTAGGTCCTGACGTGGCAAACCGTTTCAGGAGTGTTTCCGTCGTCTCTAAACCCAAATGCACCGCGGGGTTTTCAATATGAACTAAGGTGAAGCGCTTGGACACGCGGGCGGCCCATTCGCTGTCTTCCCAGCCCCAACCAGCAAAGCCTGAATCAAAAGGTTCGGTATGTAAAACATCCCGCCGGACGCAGAGATTAGAAGAGGCGACATATTGTGGGCCTGCTGCTTGGCGTTCATCCAAGGTGAGGCAATCCGAAATTTCGGAGAGGGCGCGATGTATGTCCTTATCGGCATCCTCTTGTTGGGCTTCAACTTCAAACCCGCCAAACAAAACATCGGCGCTACAGCTGTCGATGACAGCGAGGTAAGTTTCCAAAAAATTGTCTTGGGCAGGGCGCATATCTGCGTCCAAAAACAAAACCCAATTGCCACGCGATTTGACAAATAGTTGATTTCGGGCGGCTGAACGGCCATGATTATCCGTATTTGTGATGAGCCCAACTGGACCTGTGGCAGTGTCCACGGCATCGCGCATTCGCGCTGATAGATCAGCATCATTTGTGCCGTCATCATACAATAGGATTTCAACCGCTTGATCGCCTATTTGCGAATCCAGACGGGTCAGCAAATCTCTCGCATCGTCCTTGTAAAACGGAATCAGAACGGAAAGGCGCGGGGTGGCGCTCTCATAAGATGAACTTATGTCGAGGTGGAGGGTCATTCTGCCGGCTCCGGAAGAGGGGAGGATTTGAAGCGGCCAAGAAGGCTGCGAATGACGGTCCGGCAATCCGCGATGTTTAGAATCCAACACGCCAACAGATAGACAATAACGCCCACTGTGCCTTTAATAACCAGTGTCACAAAACCTGGCGCCATATTGTCCAAAGGCAAAATATAGACAGCAGTTGCCATAAGTGCGCTACAGGCTGTGATCTCCACAGCGGCCCGCACCGGAATAGGTAAGGGGTAATCGCGACGTGCGAGAATTGTCGCTATGATTATAGCGAGGGCGTAGCTTAAGATTGTCGCCCACACTGCGCCCATCAGACCGTATTTTGGGATAAGAACAAGGTTCAAGCCAAGGTTTAATATGACCGGGACAACGAGTGCCCACACATATTTTTGCGTTTGTCCGGACAGCATGAATGCCCGGTGGACATAATAGGTCATGAAGCCGTTGATAAGGCCTGCCAATGCAATCCACGGCATGACCATCACGGCATTATCGCGTACGCCTTCGCCGAGAATAAATCCGGCATCTTTCGCCACTAAGGCAATCCCCGTTGCGGCTGGAACCGCAATCCAGAGAAGGGTGGCGCCGTAATTTTTTAACACGTCTTGCGATTTTTGCGTGCCGTCTTTTTCCATCGCTGTGACGACAACAGGCGTGACAGCCATTGAGACCCAAACGAAGAGAATTTCTAAGCTTCGGTTCGCCAAATTATAACCTGCATTATATTCCCCCGCTGCGGCCTCACCCATCATGGCGAGGATTAAATACATGTCAGCTGAGTTTAAGGCGTAAGATAAGAGCAAGCCGATGCAGAGCGGCGCGCCATAGGTGAAATAGGTTTTCGTCTTTGATGACTCATACCGCCCGTCTCGCATGCGTTTCCACATAAAGGCGAGATCAATGCCGCCAACGATCAGGAGGCCGAAAATCAAGCCGACAAAGGGTGCGGCTGCGCTGAGCGGCGTGTAAATAATAAATAAGATGCCAAGCGTGAAGCTGACCAGCGTATAGGTCGAGTAGGTCAGGGAATAGCGCTTGATCCGATGGGCGGCCTTATGAGCCTCCATGCCGAGATTAAATAAAATCTGAAGACAGGTCGACCCAAGGGCGAAATAAAGGACAAAAGCCAAACGCGAATCTATGGGCGCAAGGGTCAGGGCCCCCATTATCGCGCCAAAGCCGATGACCCCGGTGAGGGCTCCGAGAGTGTAGAGGGTCTTCAGGTGAGTGGCGACATCATTTTCGCGTTCAGCCCGAGCCTGAAAGCGCGCCATAGCGGCTTCCATCCAGGTAAATAGACCCATATGCACGAATTGCATCGTAATCATCGCAACAGCATAGATTCCGAATTCTGCTGGCTCTAAAAGCCGAGTCAGAATCGCAATCGTGCCGAAAGCGGTCAGCATATTGGCCAGATTAACTGGCAGATATGAGAGGATAGACTTACCCAGCATGGCGGCTAGCGGACGTTCGTCCGGTCACCCAATAAAACAGGGAGCGTCTTTAGCATGATGTAGATATCCCACATGACATTGGCCCGTTCGATATATTCGACATCCAAGCGAACGCGTTCTTCGACGTCGGAGCCCTCATGCAATGGGCCGCGAGAGCCATTGATTTGCGCCCAACCCGTCATGCCGGGTTTGACCTTATGCCGATGGGCATATTCGCTGACGAGCTCGATGCTTTCCTTGCCTTGGGTTTTCATCCCAACAGCATGCGGACGAGGCCCGACAAGCGACATCTCGCCTTTGAGCACATTAATTAATTGCGGGAGTTCATCCAGAGAGGTTTTGCGGATAAATTTCCCGATTTTGGTCACCCGCGCATCGCCCACAACTGTTTGCTGTTCGGCTTTCAAATCGGCTTTGTCATTCCGCATGGAGCGGAATTTATAGACGTTGAATACGCGGTTGTTGAAACCGTGGCGCGGTTGTTTGAACAGGGCCGGTCCGGGACTATCAAGGCGAATAATCAAGGCGATAGCGCCGAGAATAGGCGCGCCCAGAACAAGAGCTGTTGCTGAAATTCCAATATCCAAAAGACGCTTTAACGCCGTATGGCGACCAGATTTCGGATTTCCGGTCACGTCGCGCAGGCTGATCTCCGCGATCTCGGACACGCGTTGTTGAACGTGGTTGAGGGTCTCAAATTCATCAACCACAAAAGCGATCCGGTTTGGCAGCAAACGCACGCGGTCAACGAAGTCTTGTTTGCGTTTATTGGCCATGGCCGGAAGCGTGACGACAATTCGGTTGATATAGGGCAGAGCATCCCAACTCAAGAGGTCCTCAACCGTCCCGATGACAGGAACGCCGTGGATATTATGGGGCGCGCGGGCCATACGGTCGTCAAAAATAGCGAGAATGTTCAACTCTTTGGTCTTCGCATTCTCCTCAATGATGCGGCGGGCGCTCTCTGTTGCGCCGAGCATAACAATGGTCGGGGAGAGGGCACTGCGTTTATGGAGACGCCGGATTTGAGAATGGTAGAAAACATGCAGAACAGCGA
>CAZSKH010000043.1:6594-12975 GCA_964607395.1 uncultured Algimonas sp. | reverse complement strand
CCTCGGTGCGGCTGATGCCAATATTTTTCGCGAGGCCAAAGGCGGAGATGCCGTAAATAATCCCGAAATTAATCGCTTTGGCATTGCGGCGGGTTTCGGGTGTCATGTCGGAGAGCGGCACGCCGAACATCTCGCTGGCCGTGAGCGCGTGAATATCCACGCCATCGGCAAAAGCCTGTTTCATCGTTTTCAGGTCGGCGATATGCGCGAGCAAACGCAATTCAATCTGCGAGTAGTCTGCCGCGACCAAAACATGTCCTGTTTCAGCCACAAAAGCGTCGCGAATTTTACGGCCCATTTCTGTGCGGATTGGGATATTCTGTAGGTTCGGATCGGAAGAGGACAGGCGTCCCGTCGTCGTTGCCGCGAGAGAATAACTCGTATGCACCCGGCCCGTATCTGGATTTATCTGGCCCACCAGCGCATCCGTATAGGTTGATTTGAGTTTCGAATATTGCCGCCAATCCAGCACAATACGCGGCAACACATTTCCTTCATCGGCTAGCTTTTCTAAGACATCTACGCCTGTCTGCCACGCGCCTGTCTTGGTTTTCTTCCCGCCTTCGAGACCCATATTATCAAATAGGATTTCCCCGATTTGCTTTGGCGAGCCGATGTTAAATTTTGTCCCCGCGAGCTCATAGGCTTCGTCCTCGAGCCCCGCCATTTTCTGCGCGAATAATCCCGAGAGGCGATTTAATTCCGAGCGGTCAACTTTGATGCCTTGGTTTTCCATCTGCGCTGTCACGGCAGGGAGCGGTCGGTCCAATGTCTCATAGGCGGTCGCGACTGATTCTACGGCGAGTTTCGGTTTCAGGAATTTCCACAGACGCAACGTTACATCTGCATCTTCTGCCGCATAGGGCGTGGCGACGTCGAGTTCAATTTGATCAAAGGTTTTCTGGCTTTTCCCCGTGCCTGCAATCTCTTTGAAGGCGATGGCTTTGTGGCCGAAGTAAAGCTCTGCCATCGCGTCCATACCATGCCCGCGCAGTCCGGCCTCCAGCGCATAAGAAATCAACATAGTGTCATCATAGGGCGCAGGGCGTAGCGCTTTACCATTGCCCTCATACCGCTGGAACACACCCAGATCATATTTGAAATTCTGCCCGACTTTCATAACATGCGGCGCGTGGAGCATGGGTTCTAAAATATCGAGCGCAGTCTGCATCGGAATTTGTTTCGGCGGGGCTGCGCCGAACATATCGCCGCCGTCTTCTGTATTTCCCGCACCGACATGAGCAAGCGGAATGTAACAGGCTTCATTATCATCAGTTGCCAGACAAACCCCAACCATTTTAGCCGCAGCGGAATCAAGGCTGTTCGTTTCCAAATCCACGGCAACCACGCCTTTTTTCATGGCGCGCGCTACCCAGTTTTGTAGCGATTCGACGTCCTGCACGCAGACATATTTTTCGCGGTCAAATTTTACATTTGCGGGCGCGTTCAACTCTCCGGGCGCGGCAGGCGCGGGCGCTGTATCATCTTTACGAAGCCCATCCGTCTCGCCGGCACCCAACGCCGCTCGGACACGGGCGGTAAGCGTTCGAAACGTCATGCGCTCCAGAAAATCGAAAAGAACATCCACATCCGGATCGGTCACGGCGAGGTCTTCCAGTGGGACCTCCAAATCTATATCGGTTTTCAGCGTCACGAGGACTTTGGATAGAAGCGCTTGTTCCTTATTCGCCATCATTTTCTCGCGGCGACCCTTTTGCGGGATCTCATGCGAACGCTCGAGCAGTTCTTCGAGCGGGCCATATTCATTCAGCAGCAGCACCGCCGTCTTGACGCCGATGCCCGGAACGCCCGGGATATTATCAACGCTGTCCCCGGCCAACGCCTGCACATCAATGACGCGGTCTGGTTTGACGCCAAATTTCTCTTCGACCTCTTTAATGCCGATGTCTTTATTCTTCATCGGGTCTCGCATGATGACGTTTTCGGTCACGAGCTGCATCAGGTCCTTATCAGAGCTAATAATGGTGCAACGCGCGCCCGCCTCATCGGCGATACGGGCATAGGTCGCGATGAGGTCATCCGCTTCATACCCCGTCATCTCAATCGACGCCGCCCCAAAGGCGATTGTCGCTTCGCGGGTCAGTGGAAATTGCGGGATCAGGTCTTCGGGGGTTTCGCCGCGATTGGCTTTATATTGGTCATAGATATCATTCCGGAACGTTTGACCCGAAGCATCAAAGATAACCGCAAAATGAGTCGGACGGTCCAAATCAGTTTGGTTATTCATCAGTTTGAACAACATATTGCAGAAGCCGGCTACGGCCCCGACCGGCGTGCCATCCGTTTTATTCGTTAGAGGCGGCAGCGCGTGATACGCCCGGAAAATATAGGCGGACCCATCGACTAAAACGACGTGGGAGTTCTTATCAATTGGGGCTGTAGCGCTCATAATGCAGCTTCTGCGCGGCGCGACCTGCAATTTCAATAGCGCCCCCGATTTTCTCGCCTATAACTAGGGTATGTATCAAGTAATCGACGAACAAGATGATGAGGACTTCGCCCCACCGCGCGGTTTTACTGTCTTGCCCTTTATTATCGGGGCCATTTTGGCTGGTCTCGTCTTTTTCGGTGTCTGGCTGATGAGCCCGGGTCAACAAGTCAGCCCGGGTCAGGTGGTAGAAACGCCCGCCTCCCGCGCGGCCTATTTGACCGCTCTGTCAGAACAAAATCCGGCCGTTCGGCGCGCGCGCTTAATGGATTACCAACGCGAGCACCCCGATACGGACCGCAGCGATGGGATAGCGGCCCAATTAGATGTAATCAATTCAGCAGAACTCGCGGATTGGGAGGCTGTCGTCCAGGCCGTCTATCACGAACGCATGCCCCTAGAGGAGAAACGCATCGCCTTCGCCGATTATGAAACACGTTGGAATGGACGGTTGTTAGGCGGGCGCGGAGAGGAGTTGGAGGCATTACGCCTGATCCTGGACGGCGCAGAGGCTGTTACCGCCGGACCTGATCGGGCGCTTGAGGCGGGGGAAAGTCCTATATCAGACACGATTCCGTCCGATGTCTTGGCCGGCGCACCGCCCCGTATGGCCGTCACATTTCCTATCTATGAGCCCGAACCCGCGCCGCCACCTGTCGAGGTCAAAAAAGATATCATCATTCAACCCAGCGTGAGGCGCAATCAAAGCCCGAATTACCCCCGCAATGCCAAGCGTAAAAAGGTCGGGGCTATCGTCGTTGTCGCTATGGATATTGATGAAAAAGGACGCGTCGATGCCGTCGACATTATCGACATCCAGGCCAAACGTTATGAGAAAGACTTTATCCGCGCTGCCGAACGCGCGGCCAAACGTACGCGGTTTCATCCCAAAACCATAAATGGTGAACCCGTTTCCGCCACAGGCGTCCGGAAACGCTATATTTTTCGGAGCGATTAATGCCTTACCCTTTGAACAACGGTCCGGTTGGCGTGCTCATCACTGGCGGCACACTGGACAAAGTTCATGACACTGCATCAGAAAGCCTCGTCCTAGACGGCGAAACCCGCGTATTAGACATCTTTGCTCAGGGCCGTGCTAAAATCTCGCGTTTCGAAAAACTCATGCAGATTGATAGTCTGGATATGACAGATGCCGACCGCGCGAAAATCCTCAAGGCCGTGAAGACGGCGCCCGAAAATCGTCTCGTCATTACCCACGGCACGGGGACGATGGAGCTGACGGCAAAAGCCTTAGACGGCAATGTAGGCCAAAAAACAGTTGTTCTAACAGGGGCGATGCGCCCTTGGTCCCTTGGGCGGTCAGACGGGAATTTTAATCTCGGCGGTGCGGTCATCGCCGCGCGTCTTCTGTCTGCGGGCGTTTACGGCGTTATGAACGGACGAATTTTTGCCGCGCAGGATATTCACAAAAACACGTCAACAGGACGGTTTGATTAACGACCTGCCTAAGGGTTGGTAATGCGGCCCGCAAACATCACCGCACCTGTCACCTCATCCTTGATCAAAATCACAAAAGGACGGTCCACGACAAAAGGTTTTGGTTTGGGAGGGTTAAGGCGCGCACCGACTGTTACGATTGTTACAGCCGTCGCTGCCGCAGCTTCCGTACCTTTTTCGTTCACCTCCAGAAAAACTTGTTGAATCACCTGTCCAACCCGCAAGTCTTTTTCATCACTCATGCCGGATAGATCGGCGGCATCGGTGAATATCGAAGAGAGACCCATATTTTCAAGTGACGGACCCAGCTCATAGCGCGCTTCCAGTCGGAATTTTGGCAATGCTAAATCGGTCTCTATGGAAGGCGCTTGGTCTATGTTTTCCAAAACCTCCAATATCGTTGATTGACCCATCATGGCGTTCACGGATGCCAAGCCGCGTGTTCCTTTTGGCCGCAAAACGATCATCGACATGTTGTTTGCATATGGAATTTTTAAGGCTTCCCCGCCCTTCACTTTCAGTCTCTGATAGCTTTCTGTTTGGTGCATCAACTCACGCGGTTCAGCCGCGGTTCCGTCCGTATAAAAAGGAACAGGTTTCGTTGCACTTTCCGAAAAGACGTCTTGCCAATGCGCCATCATGTAAACTGTGTTGACAAGAACTAATCTTGTCGCGGGGGTGACATTGGGTTTTTTTAGCAAGTCTTGAATTCGATCATTCGTCTTGGCCTCAACCCAGTCATTAATGGTCTCGCGCGCGAGATCGGGCTGCGTACTGAAATCCAGAAATTGTGGAGCCGCTTTGTAATCGTCACGCAATATTCGCGCATAATCTGATTTCAATTGCATCCCTCTACCCAGCCATAGCGAATTTGCGATGGATGTGATTTGCGGGTCCCCCGCATCCTCATATTCGGGGTCTTTTACGCGGCTTGCCTGCTGCCGCAGCGTCCCTAACTCCGCATGGAGATTTGTTTCCGGATATCGAAACACACGATTGATGTCTGCCTTGGTTTCGCCTGCCGCACCGGCTTGCAGCATCCCCATTGCCGTGGAGAGACTCAGTGGGGACACAAAGATATTGCCGGACTCGGACGTCTGTAACTCAGATAATAAATCAGATGTGAATAGCGTATTCGCCGCAACGGCTGTTTCGCCTGCCCCTTGAAGGGAGGCGTTATTTACAGGCGCTGTTGCGCACCCTGCCAGGAGTATCATTGCTGCCAATCCAAATTTCAAAATCCGCATAAGTATGTATCTCCTAGATTTACAGTTAAACCAATTAAGCCTGTCTGCCTCCCAATTCAATCAACACAGTTGCCGGAGTCGAGCTGCCATTATGGGGCGTTATAACCACCGTGCTGAGGCACTCAATGGGACAGTTAGGTGGTGAGCAAATAGGCCTCTCAGGCGTAGGATAATTATATCAAACGTCACATCCAAAACCTTTGAGATGATGTTTTGCGGCGACATCCCGCGGATTGCCGCCAGTTGCATTTGGAGGAATCCTCTTCCCACAAAACACTAACGCTCACCTGATTGTCTCGCTATCATGCGCAAAACTGATGACCCGACGGAGCCCTCCATGACCGCTTTATTTCGCGCCTCTTTGAAACTTAGCCTTTTGGGTTTTGCCGCCCCCCTCGCCTTGATCGCGTGTCAGCCGACAAGTGTAAACACGCCAAAAAACTCCGAGGCTGCGCTGGATTTAAATGTCGAGAAAATCACGCTGGATAATGGTTTGGACGTTATCTTCCATGTGGATCGGTCTGACCCTGTTGTCGCGATTAATCTGGCGGCGCATGTCGGCTCCGCGCGGGAAACCGAAGGCCGCACCGGCTTTGCTCATTTGTTCGAACATTTGCTTTTCCTCGACTCCGAGAACCTCGGCTATGGCGGGCTCGATAGTATGAACACGCGTATTGGCGGCGAAGGCACGAACGGTTTTACGACCAATGACATGACGCAATATTTTCAAGCTGTGCCCAAAGACGCGTTAGAGAAGGTCATTTGGGCCGAAGCCGATAAACTGGGCTGGTTCATTCAAACCGTCACCCAAGGCGTCATCGACAAGGAAAAACAAGTCGTCAAAAATGAAAAACGGCAACGCGTCGATAATGCGCCCTATGGCCATAATTGGTATGTCATCGGCAAAGCGCTCTATCCGTCTGACCATCCTTATAATTGGCAGGTCATCGGGTCTTTGGAAGATCTGGATGCGGCGAGTTTGGAGGATACGCGGAATTTCTACGCGCGGTGGTATGTCCCGAATAATGTGACAGTCACGATTTCCGGTGATTTCGATGTTGCCGAAGCCAAAGCCTATGTTGAAAAATATTTTGGAGAAATTCCGCGCGGCGAGGACATAGAACCTTATGGCGCGCGCCCGGGGACATTGACCGAAACAGTCAAACTCATCCATGAAGATAACTTCGCGACCGTCCCTCGCCTGACCTATGTCTGGCCAACGGTCGA
>CAZSKH010000043.1:2824-6494 GCA_964607395.1 uncultured Algimonas sp. | reverse complement strand
AATTTCGGGAGCGCCCTTAACAAAGCTATCGCCCTGTCGGAATATAATCTCTTCACGGGTGATCCCGGTGCTTATAAAAAAGATCTCGCCGGTTATCGCGGCGTCACGCGCGATGACATTATGCGCGTTTACGAGACTTACCTTAAAGACAAACCAGCCGTGATGACGAGTTTTGTCCCAATGGGCGAACCCGCGCTTGGCGTCGAAGGCTCCGCGGTGGCTGATGTTGTGGAAGAAGTCATTGTCGAGGGCGAAGGCAAGACGGAGGAATTTGATCCTGCTGCGCGCATCATAGAAAATCCAACGCCATCCAGCTTTGACCGCACCGTAGAACCGCCCTTTGGCCCAAGTTATGACCTGCCAACACCAACGGTCTGGCAAACGGAATTTGGAAATGGGCTAAATGTTCTAGGCCTGACCAGCGACGAAATCCCGGTTATCAATTTCTCTATAAAATTAGATGCAGGACGATTACGCAATGCGGTCACCTCACCCGCTATGGCGGGGATGACGGCGGATATGCTGTCCAAGGGCACAGCCAATAAAACAACAGCGGAGTTGGAAGCCGATATCGGCGCTTTGGGCTCTACAATTAATATATTCGCAGGCGACTCCGGCGTCTTTGCCTCTGGCACGACCTTGTCGCGAAATTTCGACGCGACAATGAGGCTCGCGCAGGAAATGTTATTCGTGCCTCGCTGGGATGCCGCAGAGTTTGAGACACTCAAAAACCAAGTCGCGCAATCTATCACCCAAGCCGAGGGTAATCCAAATTCCATTGCACGGCGGGAATTGGCCGAGTTGCGATATCCTGTAAGCTCGCCGTTACATTTTGCGGGCGGAACTGGATATGGCGGAGCCGATGCGTTGGAAGCGATTTCATTGGAGGATTTGAAAGCTTTCCACACGTCGCATTATACACTGCGCGGCGCATCCCTGCGATTGGCTGGGGATTATGATGAAGCCGCCGTAAGGGCGGTTTGGGGCAAGGCCGACATTGGCCCTGCGGTGGGTGCAAAACCGCCCGCGAGCTCGCCGCTGGAGCCAGTCGACTCGGCACAAATCTATTTCTACGACGTCCCCGGCGCAAAACAATCCGTGTTGCGGATGTCTCGTCCGGCGCTGGCCGCAACTGACCCGGATTATCCCTTAGCAGACGCGATAAACTTCCCGCTGGGCGGTATTTATACGTCAAAGCTCATGACCCAATTACGAGTCGACAAGGGCTATACTTACGGCATTCGATCCGGATTTAACGGCGGCAAAGACAATGGCACATTTGCTGTTTCAACCTCTGTGCGGACCAATGTGACGAAAGAGTCGGTGGAGCTTATCCGAGACATCCTCGCCAATCACGGTCCGGAAACGACCGAGGAACAGCTGACTGAATTAAAAGATGCCTTGCTTCGCGGCCAAGCTCTGAAAACTGAGTCGCTCAATGATAAGCTGGGTATGCTGGGCGAGATTGATGCCTATGGCTATGCTCCGGATTTTCGCGCGCAAAATGCCAAAGCGATTAAAGCCATGACGCTTGAGGATTTCAAACGGGTCGCGGCAGAAAACATCCGCCCTGATGCGATGCAATATCTCATCATTGGGGATGCGGAAACACAAGCCGAGGCGGTGGAGAGTATAGGTCTGCCTGTGGAGATGATTAAATAAGTCTATTCCGCATGTGAGACCCAAGGATTTCACATTGGGACGCGTCTTATAAATAAACTGCGATGCATAACCCTTCTGAGGAAATGATGAGAAAATGATGAAACGTCTTTTGGTAGGATTATCCGCTGTGACTCTTATCGCTTGTGACGATGGCAGCAACTACAGCGGCGCGATGGATATGGCCGAGGCCGATTTTGCGCCGGCGCCGCAGTCTGTAGTCGTGCAAGAGGCGATGACCAAAGTTGCGAACGGCCGTGAGGTCACTGTAGGCGCAAATGGAGCGCCGGATAGTGCGACCTCTTACCTCGCTTACCGCTATGGCTATGGCCTCGTCATGCCGTCTGAGGCTGTGAAATCCACATTGGATAAACATGTGCAAATCTGCCGCGATGCTGGGACGCGCCAGTGCCAAATCACAGGCGCCAATTCGACTAATTATTCGGACACGGATGTTCGCGCCAACCTGTCCCTGCGCGCAGAACCGGACTGGCTACAGACTTTCATCACAGGCATGAAAGCCGATGTTGCGGAAATCGACGGACGCATTGAGAGCGAAAACACATCAGTCGAAGATTTGACCCGTTCAATTTTGGATACGGATGCGCGGTTGAAGGCGCAAAAAACCCTGCGCACACGGCTCGAAAATCTATTGGAAACACGGGATGCGAAACTCCCGGATTTATTGGCTTTAGAACGCGAATTAGCCCGCGTGCAAACCGAGATCGAAAGCGCGACAGCAAATCTAAAAGCCTTGCGCGCTCGCGTGTCCATGTCGGTCGTGAACCTTAGCTATACCAGCGAACGCGTCGCGGTCAGCCGCTCTTCCGTCTCGCCGATTGGAGCCGCGTTAAAAGATGTCGTCGGAATTGTGTCTGATGGCGTGGCCGGCGTCATACGCGTCTTCGCGTTCCTGCTGCCTTGGTTTACTTTCGTCATCATACCCGGATTTTTCCTCGGGCGCTGGTTCTGGCGTCACCGGAAGCCGGTAGAGTCGAGTAAAATTTAGCAATCGACAAAACTAGAAAGTTGAAATAAGCTTGAAATATCAAATAGTTTTAAAGGCAGTCAAAATGAAACCGACTTTTATCCTGAAATCTGGGATGACAATAGCGTCTATGATAGCTCTGATTGGCTGCTCTGCGGCCGCAGATCATAGCGGGGCAGAACATAGCGACCACATTCACGCCCATGCAGAAAATTGCGGTCATCAAGCTATCGCACATGCTGGTCATACGGATTATGCTCATGACGGACATTTGCATCACGTTCATGATAATCACGCCGATGAGCATGTGATTCAGGTTACTGACGCAAATCCAAATGCCGAACGTCCTGCGGATGCCTCGCGTCATACTGAACATGTTCATGGAAAAAACGATACGCTACACGCGCAAATCCCGCATGGAGATCACATGGACTATTTGCACGATGGGCATCTTCATCACGTGCATGACGATCATGTCGACGAGCACGGGAAGGTCAAAAGCTTAGGCTAATCGCTCCGCAATCCACCAAAAGATTATTTAACCTCGTCAAGTATTGGCGAGGTTTTATTTTTTACATCTTCTTTCGTCTGGTCTGATAACCAGAACCGCTGATAGGCGCGGCCAATCACGATCAAAATTAATCCCAATGCGACGAAAGACAGGGCGCGTAACACGCCTTCCAATCCGGCCATATCGATAAGGAAGGCTTTCAAGACTGTCAGGATAATAACAACTCCGGAGGCAATCCGCAGCGCACGTTCCCGCCGCCACACACCCAGCGCCAGCAGAGCGATACCAAAGGCAAGCCAGACTGCGCTGATTGTCCAAAGTTCCATATCCCCGAAATTGATGTTAAAGACACGAATATCTGCGCCGTTGTAGATAAAGCGGATCATGGCCGTCACCCAAAACAGCGCGCCTGCGAGCGCCAAGCCGCCCAATATATTCACATAGACCTCGGGACGACGCCCGCGTGCAAATGCAGCGCACAAACCCAGCAGCACCGTCGGCACCAAGAGCCC
>CAZSKH010000043.1:1636-2724 GCA_964607395.1 uncultured Algimonas sp. | reverse complement strand
AAACCGAGCCCAACCGCAAAGATTGCCCAAGCCTGACGGATGGCGTCTTCACCCCTCTCAGCGTTACGCAACGACAGGAGGACCACGCCTATCAGGACCAACATCAGGACAGCTGTCTGCCAGTCCTGACCTGACATCACTAAAAAGGTCAGGGCGAGTATTCCGCCCGTTACCAGATGCCCAGACTGTCTTTTCAACAAGACAGACGCACCGATGAGCACCACAATACTGACCAAGCCGAGACTGAATGACGGCACAGTCCGGTCCGATACCAGATCGTTCGCGACCATCCAGCCAACCCGCGCCACACATATAGCAGCCAAACCGGCCCAAACGAGAGCCAACATAGGGCGTAAATTCAATGCCGGAAGAGCACCATGGCCCTCTGTTTCGTCTGCCTCCGCAAACCACACAGTGACGGCAAAACCCAAACCTAAGAAGGCGCTCCAAAGTGTCAGCTGCCCTACTGCCGCGGCATTTATCGACATCATTGACCACCCCAGCCAACCAAAAACTGTGCCCGTCGCGAGCCAGCCCCAGCCCGTGCGGCGCGACAACACCAGTGCGGCTGCGCCGATGAGTATGAGATAAACCACGAGCATCAACAGGCTCGGCATATCTGTTTGAATTAATAATGGGGTCGCCATGGATGCGAGCAAACCAATCGCCGCGAGAAGCGGGCCTTGGCGCAGCGACAGCGCCATTGCGCCGAGGGATATGAGCGCCAGCGCTGCAAATGCGGCCAATGCGGGAATTAAGCCGTAAAGCTCATGCGCTGCATAGCTCGCGCCCAGCAAGGTGAATATGCCCACGGCGGAGAGCAGTCCCGGCACAGATGCATTGTCTTGCAGGGCCTTGGCGGCCTCCCCTAACTTGCCCGTCAGGACTTTATCATCAGAGCGTTTCAGCCATTCCCCCGCGAGGAGAAGCGCAATGCCCAAAGCGAATGCCATTGCGATCCGTGCCGCCGGGCCAAAGAACCCGGCTTCAATTGAGAACCGAATAAGGAGCACCGCCCCGACGAGGAGCGCCAATCCGCCGACCCAAACAGACCACTGCCCGCCAATGAGCTCTTCGAGATTACGTTT
>CAZSKH010000043.1:0-1536 GCA_964607395.1 uncultured Algimonas sp. | reverse complement strand
AGACGCGCATTCAAATTTCTATTCTGGGTCTCGAGCTTACTAATACGTCCAGAAGACGTCAGCCCTAAAATAGAGCCAATCAGAATAACGCCGATCAGGCCGATAACAAAAAGTATGAGTAGAGCTTCCATGCGGGAAGGTTAGGCGGAAGCGGGGCGCGGGGGGAAGGGTAAAGTTGGATCTAGATCCGCCCTTGTCTCGAGACGTTTTGAGAAAGTATCTGCAGAATGCAAAAACTAATAATGATATCGGCATTGGGCGATGAGTAAGGCTCCGGTTTTGGCCTGATAAACCAATCGATGTTCTTGCGTTATTCGACGTGACCAATATCCTGAAAAATCACCCTTTAATGGTTCAGGCTTCCCTGTGCCTACAAACGGCGTCCGCTGGCACTCTTTTATTAATCGATTAATTTTAGTCAGGATTTTTTTGTCGTGCTTTTGCCAATGAAGATACTGGTCCCAGGCTGCTTCGTGAAAAACAACCCTCACGGTTCAATCAGATCCTTTGTCACGCCCTCACCGCGTTCCAACTCCTCTATAGCCTTCAAGAGCTGCTCTCGATTGGCCGGAGACGCACTCAGATAGGCCGTTTCATCCATAGAAGAATAATCCTCTAAGGAGAGAAGAACTGCAGGTTTCCCGTTCGCCCGCGTAACAATCACCGGGCAATGATCATCATTCACCTGATCCAATGTTTCAGCGAGATTTTTTCGAAGGTCAGTTGAAGATATTGTTCTCATGGAAAAAATGTACGCGATTGTGTACGTTATGTCAACTTTGAAGCTTAAGTGGTCGAACTGAAATCCAATCAAATTCAATGACTTTTTTCTGCTCATTCGGAACATCAGACACATATAAACCGCTGATCGCCCACATTCCGTTGGCGTCGAAAGAGTTATCTGAAGGCATAGGGTTTCCACTATCCAAGCTGGATTTGGTAACAACATTAGCCGTTACATCTGGCAATCCGTGTTTCAAACAAAGTTCGGCAGCGTAGTCCAGAATAGGGCCTAAACCCTGTCCGGTCGTGTTTTGCATACCCAAATTTTGAGCCATTTCACTATAGCTTAAAAAGGGCTCCCCAGACGCGACAGCCTTTGCTACTTCACGGATAACCTCGAACCCCAGTTTTCTTGTACGAGGCGTCAACTTACTGATCCAAGAAACTCCGCAGCTTCCGGCTTCGGCTTGGATGTTTCAGCTTCCGCAGGGCTTTCGCTTCGATCTGTCTAATCCGTTCGCGCGTTACGCTGAACTGCTGGCCAACTTCTTCGAGTGTGTGGTCCGTGTTCATCCCGATACCAAACCGCATCCGCAGCACGCGTTCTTCACGCGGGGTCAGGCTGGCCAACACGCGAGTTGTTGTTTCGCGCAGGTTTGACTGAATGGCGGCCTCAATCGGGAGGATGGCATTGCTGTCTTCGATAAAGTCACCGAGTTGGCTGTCTTCCTCGTCACCAATGGGCGTCTCCAAAGAAATCGGCTCTTTCGCGATTTTCATAACCTTGCGCACTTTTTCGAGTGGCATGGAAAG
>CAZSKH010000042.1:5522-13015 GCA_964607395.1 uncultured Algimonas sp. | reverse complement strand
GCGTTTTTCCACCCCAAACGAGCGATGCGTTTGGCGTAATACAGAGTCGCGGCATTCAGCGCATAAGTTGAGGTGCGAGCCACTGCGCCCGGCATATTCGCCACACAATAATGGACGACGCCGTCAATGATATACGTTGGATCGGCATGGGTCGTCGCTTTTGACGTCTCAAAACACCCGCCTTGATCAATGGCAACATCGACCAAAACCGCGCCTTCTTTCATCAATGGCAACATGTCACGCGTCACCAGTTTTGGCGCGGCGGCCCCCGGGATGAGGACTGCGCCGATCACGAGATCTGCTTCTGCCAGCAATTTGGTCAAAGCATCCGGTGTGGACCGCCGAACCTGTGCCCGGTTGCCGAACTCGTAGGAGAGTTTTTCCATGACCTTATTGGACCGCTCCAGAATCGTAACATCGGCTTGCAGGCCGATTGCCATGAGGGCTGCATTATATCCAACATCGCCGCCGCCAATGACGACAACCTTACCCGAACTGACACCCGGAACGCCGCCCAAAAGAACACCGCGACCGCCGCCGAATTTTTGCAGTGCTGTTGCGCCGACTTGAGTTGCGAGGCGGCCCGCGACCTGGCTCATAGGCTTAAGGAGCGGCAACTGACCGCTGTCATCCGTCACAGTTTCATAGGCGACGCAGACCGCGCCCGAGTCAATCAGATCCTTTGTTTGCTCAAGATCTGGTGCAAGATGGAGATAGGTATAGAGAATTTGACCGGGACGCAGCATGGCGCGTTCGACGGCTTGCGGTTCCTTGACTTTCACGATCATTTCACATTCAGCAAAAACCTCGGCAGCGCTTTTTTTGATGATTGCGCCAGACGCGATGTAGTCCTCATCCATCGCGCCAATCCCCGCACCTGCGAGGGTTTCAACCCAAACCTCATGTCCATCCGCAATCATTTCAGAAACGGATTCGGGCGTCAGACCGACACGATATTCTTGGGACTTAATTTCTTTAGGGACACCGATAAGCATCATAATCTCCAGTTGACGAACCTTCTAAATATGACAACGCGTCTAGGATTTTTTACAAAATCCACTTTGTAATGATATTTTTTCAGGATAAATGACGAATATTGAAGCCACAATTCGGATAAAATATGAATATTTCTGAAATTGACAGAAAAATCCTGCATGAATTACAAACCAATTGTAGGCAAAGCTCTGCCGTGATCGGCGAGAAAGTCGGTTTGTCGCCCTCTGCCTGCCATCGCCGTATCGGACTGCTAGAGGACCGAGGTCTGATTGAGCGCTATGCTGCAAGGCTTAACGGTGAAAAACTTGGTTTTGCGATGACCTTCTACGTCGAAGTTACGCTTGAAGGGCAAAGTGAAGCCATATTATCGGCTTTTGAAAAAGCTGCCTTGGCTCGTTCTGAAGTCCTAGAATGTCACCTCATGACAGGACAAGCGGATTACATGATCAAGGTCGCTGCTCCGAATACGGCCGATTATGAACGTATATACCGGCGAACGATCGCCGCTTTGCCACATGTGAACCGCATTCAATCCAGCCTCGTCATGAAAACTGTCAAACGTTGGACGGGCTATCCAGCCCTTTAAAGACATTAGATTTTCGAAAGGGTGGCCGATATTTAACCGTTAAGCCCCAGAATTCACTGCAATTCGCATAGACCACAGCTTTTTGCTCCGCTATGCCCGAGACTTATTTTAAGATGAGTATGGGACGGGGTCATTTTGCCAACATCATTGCGCAAACGAAGCTGGATGAAATCCGCTGCATCATCTGTCTTGATATCGCTGGCTGGACTGACATCGCCTGCCTATGCGCAATTTGGCGCTGTTGAGGGCGCGAACCAAGAGCTAAAGCTCGCCGCTGATAGCCCCTATAGAGATCCTGACATTATTTATTTGGAAGCGGACACGCTGACAAATGACGAAGAGACAGGGTTTCTGACGGCACAAGGTCAAGTCGAGGGCCGCTATCAAGACAAAACGCTGAGAGCTGACCGCGTCGTTTACAATCTGGAGTCAGGCCAAGTTATTGCAAGCGGTAATGTCGTGTTGCTTCAAGCGGATGGAAGCTCCCAATATGCGGATAAGCTCGAGCTTTCCAACGAGTTGGAAGCCGGCACGGCCACAGATTTCGTGGCGCGCCTACCGGATGGCGGCGTAACCGCCGCTCGCTTTGTCGCGCGCGGCAAAGATGGCGAAATTGAACTTTACAACGCTTACTACACGGCTTGCGAAGTTTGCGAGGACAAGACGAACCCAAGCTGGCGGATAAAAGCCAGACAAGTCACCCAGGATAAAGACTCCCGTACAGTGCAATATAGAGATGCGACTTTCGAGCTTTTCGGCTTGCCCGTGTTTTACACCCCATACCTCGCGCATCCGGACCCAAGCGCAGACAGAGCCAGCGGTCTACTGGCGCCATTTTTTGGCCTATCGGATTCCACGGGATTTAATGCGCGTGCCCCATATTTCTGGGCGGTCGACGATTATACAGACGTAATTGTTACGCCGCGCATTTACTCCAAGGTCAATCCGCTGCTGGAAGTCGAAGTCGCCCGTCAATTTCATACAGGGCGAATTCAGCTGGATGGTAGCGTGACCTATGGCAGTATTTTTGACAGAAACGGCGATATTTTTGACGATGCCTCCCTTTTCACGGATCCGACGACGGCTCCGATCGGGAAAGAGGTGCGCGGACATTTTAACGCCCGCGGGCTGTTCTCGCCAACCAATTTTTGGACCTATGGATTTGGGCTACAATACACATCGGACGATAATTACCTGACTCGCTACAGTCTCAATGAGCAACGCGATACCCAAGGTCTTTATGAGGGCGAATCCCGCCGTAATACCTCCCAAGCCTTTATTGTCGGCCAAGACGAGTCGACGCGGGTTACCCTTTCCTCTGTAGCGTTCCAAGATCGACGCGACAGAATCACCGATCTTGGAAACGGCCAGTTTCGTTTCTCTGAGACCGATGATGGCGCCTTGCCAGTGATTGCGCCGCGTCTCGAGGCGGAGCATTATCTCACGGACCCTGTTTTAGGGGGACGTGTGAAAGCCAGCGGGAACGTAACGGTCTTGACCCGTGAAACAGGGTCCGATTATACTCGCGCGACGGCAGGACTAGATTACAGTAAAACGTGGATCGCGCCGGGCGGTATTGAAGTCAAACCATTCGGTAATGTCAGGACTGACTTTTATAGTATCGATCCGGATAACGATCTGTTTCCGACCTCCAATAATAGCTCATTCAATCGAACGCTTGGTCAAGCGGGTGTGGACATCCGTTACCCATTCTTAAAAGCGGGCGAATCCGTCACCTGGGTCTTGGAGCCTCGTGTTCAGCTTACGCAGAGCTTTGGCGATGCCAAACTTGATGATTTCACGGACAGCGGGGCAGCAGGTCTTATCTTATCCGAAGATGCTGGTAATGCCGATTTGAATGCCTCGTTACTTTGGCAATCCAATAAATCATCGGGATTTGACTTCTGGCAAGAAGGCACAAGACTTGACGTTGGTGGCAGTTTGACCGCCGATTGGGGACTAAGAAACTCTGCCAGCCTCTTTATCGGTCAGTCCTTCGCATCCGGGAGTAACGGCACAGCCATTAGCGGACTGTCGGGTATTGACGGTGAATATCTAATCGGGTCTGGATTAGACGGCAACTCCTCCGATATCGTCGGCGAAGGCTCCCTGAATCTCGGACGGGCGTTCAGCACACAAACAAAATTGCGATATGATCAGGACACCAAAGATTTGACACGTATCGACTCGAGCGCGAGCCTGAGGTCAAAATGGGTCGAAGCCCAAGCGAGATATTTCCGATTGAATGACGCCAGTCAGCTCCTCGTCAATACTTTGAATGCACCGCCTGAAGAAATTTCAGGGTTCGTCCGACTTAATATGACGAAAAATTGGAGTGCGAGCTACGGGCTTACACGAGATCTAGACCGTCAGACAAACCTAAGACAGTCTTATGGTTTGCGTTATCGGGATGATTGCACCCTTATCGAACTGCTCTATACGGAAAATAGATTCAACAATGATGCTATTCTTGACAATTCAGGCTTTGGAATCCGGGTGTCGCTTTTGACGCTCGGTGACTTCGGAGGTTAACCGACAAAGCTTTTTTCGACGACAAATTCAGCAGGTTGCGAATTTGATCCCTCTTTGAGGCCAAAAGTTTCAACCAGCGCTGCCGTATCGTCAATCATTGCTTTTGAACCGCAGATCATAACACGGTCTGTTTCCGAGTTTAGCGGCGGCGTTCCGGCCTCCTCGAACAGCTTCCCACTTTCCATCAGCGTTGTAATTCGTCCTTTGAGCGGATGGTCTTCGCGTGTCAGTGAAGTGATGAGTTTCAAGCGCGAGCTGCCGTCTTCCCGAACCACCATTTCACCCACCAAAGGATCATTTATCAGATCATTGATAAGGCGCTGAGAATATTCCAACTCGCCAGCTTCACGACACGAATGGGTGACGATCACCTCATCATAACGCTCATAAGTCTCAGGGTCGCGGACCAAAGATGCGAATGGCGCAAAGCCGGTTCCCGTCGAGAACATCCAAAGACGTTTGCCCGGAAGCAGGGCATCCAAAACCAAAGTCCCGACAGGCTTTCGCCCAAGCAAAACCGTGTCGCCCGTCTCTATGGCTTGCAACCTTGATGTCAGAGGCCCGTCCTCGACTTTGATTGAATAAAATTCCAATTTATCATCCCACGCCGGTGACGCGATGGAGTAAGCCCGCATGACTGGCCGTTTTTGATCTTCGGTCTTGGGTAGGCCGATCATAATGAACTCGCCCGTCCGGAACCGAAAAGATGAAGGGCGGGTTATAGAAAAAGCAAAAAGCCGATCCGTGAAGTGTTCAACGGAAAGGACTTTTTCCTCTGTAGGAGCATTGGACATAGCGGCGATTCTACCCTGATATTCTGTTTCGGGCGCCCCATAGACGCACAGCGGTTACGTTTCAATATACTATATAGTGAACTATTCGTTCTTTATAAAGAACGCGGCGTAGAAAACGTGCAGTATAAAAAGCACGAAGGGATTTGATACAATTGAGTCGAATTGACGGTAATCAAGTTGAACCTCAGCGCTGAACGGCTAAACACATAAAATGTCCGATTTAAATGCAAAGACAGATTTCCTGCCGAGCTCGTCCGAGGAGTGGCGGGCGTTGGTGGATAAAGGCTTGCGCGGGGCGGCGTTTGAGACGCTCAATCGCAAAACAGAAAACGGGATAATCCGCGGACCTTTGCTCAGCGCAGATGACCTCCCCCCGTCGCTGGCTGCCCTTGGCCGAACGGAGTCACCCCTTTTGGACGGCCGGGGCTGGCATATTGCTGCCCCGGTCCGAGACCCTGATCTCGGCCATGCAAACAGCCAACTTCTCGAAGATTTAAAGGGCGGCGCGAGCGCGGTTCGTGTTGGTCGCGGTCTCAATCTAAAGACCCAAAGCGACCTTAAACGCCTGTTAGAGGGTGTTTATGTGGATTTGGTCCCGATCCAATTCGCCGCTGGTTCTGAAAATGTTGAACGTGTTGAACAAGCTCTGTCGCTTGACCGGCTAGAGACGGCTCATCTTTGGGCAGGTTTGAAGCCAGAGACTGACGCCGAAGCGTTGACCACCGCTTTACAGTCTGCCCCGCAGACTTGGCGGCTGATGGGCTTAGCCCCTGTCTCCATTCACGAGGCGGGCGGAACCGACGTGCAGGAACTGGCGGGCCTCGCCGCATTTCTTGCCGAGGCTATGCGGATATATGGACCAGATACGGTATGCCGCCATATGGTCATCGACCTGTCGGCTGACCGCGACACGCACCTGACTATCGCAAAATTTCGCGCGGCCCGCCGCATCACCCTGCGGATAGCTGAAGCATTCGGGGCAGATGGATCCCAAATTCCGCTTTGCGCCATAACCTCGCTGCGCATGATGCAGACCCAAGACGCTTGGACCAATCTGTTGCGAATCATGAGCGCTGGATTTGGCGCGGTGATCGGCGGGGCCGACCTGGTCACAATGCGGCCCTTTACCGACGGGCTGGGCCACGCCACGCCTTTCGCCCATCGCATCTCGCGCAATATGCAGCTGATGATGATGGAAGAAAGCCATCTGGGCCAAGTCTCAGATGCGGCCTTTGGCAGTTACTGGCACGAACACATAACAGAGAAAATCGCGCAAACGGCTTGGACGTCCTTTCAAGAGATCGAAGCCATGGGCGGCATGACGGCCTATAAAGAAAGCGGCAAATTCAAGGCGGATATCAACACAGCCATCTCAGAACGGGCGGCCCGAAATACGCCCATCTTGGGCGTTTCTCTGCACGCGTCCGAAAATGCAAAAGTGCCGGAGGTGCGGGCATGAAAGGTCCAGACTTCACAAAATTAGACCTGGGGTCCGTGCCGTCCTATCAAGGCAAACCCAAAGCGGCTTGGGCTGCGCCGGAAGGCATAGATATAAAATCCCAATACGGCGCAGATGATATCTCAGGCCTGCCATTTACGGACACGCGGCCCGGTTTCGCGCCTTATGTTCGCGGACCCTACCCCACCATGTATGTGCAGCGCCCCTGGACAATCCGCCAATATGCCGGTTTCTCGACAGCGGAAGACTCAAACGCATTTTACAGGCGCAATCTGGCGGCTGGCCAAAAGGGCTTATCCGTCGCCTTCGATCTGGCTACGCACCGGGGCTATGATTCCGACCATCCGCGCGTTCCCGGGGATGTCGGCATGGCAGGTGTGGCGATTGACAGTATCTACGATATGCGGGTTCTATTTGATAAAATTCCGCTCGATAAGATGAGTGTGTCAATGACGATGAACGGCGCGGTTCTCCCCATTCTCGCGCTCTATATCGCCGCAGCAGAGGAACAAGGCGTAGCGCAAAGCCAACTCGCAGGAACAATACAGAACGACATTCTGAAGGAGTTCATGGTCCGCAACACCTACATCTATCCGCCCAAGCCGAGCATGCGCATAATCTCCGACATCTTTGCGCATACCAGCAAGAACATGCCCAAATTTAATTCGATCTCGATTTCGGGCTATCACATGCAGGAAGCTGGAGCTTCCGCAGATATTGAGCTGGGCTATACTTTGGCTGACGGATTGGAATATGTCCGCACCGGGATGGCGGCCGGGATGGATATTGACAGTTTCGCCCCGCGCTTAAGTTTCTTTTGGGCCGTGGGTATGAATTATTTCATGGAGGTCGCAAAACTCCGCGCAGCGCGATTGCTCTGGGCGCAGCTCATTGGCGCATTCAATCCGAAAAACCCAAAGTCCAATATGCTTCGCACCCATTGCCAAACATCGGGCTGGTCTCTAACCGCGCAAGATGTGTTCAATAATGTGGGCCGCACCCATATCGAAGCGATGGCGGCTGTGGATGGGGGCACACAATCGCTGCATACGAATTCTCTGGATGAAGCCCTCGCCCTCCCAACTGATTTTTCCGCGCGTATTGCGCGGAACACACAAATATTTCT
>CAZSKH010000042.1:3341-5422 GCA_964607395.1 uncultured Algimonas sp. | reverse complement strand
TCAGACGAGATAGATGACATCCCAATCCTAAAAGTTGACAATGCAGCGGTCCGACAAGGCCAAATTGCGCGGCTCCACCAACTGCGCGCAGATCGCGATACGGCGGCTACAATGGACGCCCTTGACGCCTTAACGAAATCTGCGGATACCGGCGCCGGTAATTTACTGGAACTTGCCGTGGATGCGGCCCGGAAAAAAGCGACTGTCGGCGAAATTTCTGACGCCTTAGAGAAAGTTTACGGTCGGTTCACAGCTAAACCCGCTGGCGTAACAGGGGTTTATTCCAACGCGTTTGATCTCGACAACCCCAGCTTCAAAGACGCCAAGTCCCGCATTGAAGCCTTCACAGAATTGGAAGGCCGTAAGCCAAAAATCCTAATCGCGAAAATGGGGCAAGACGGGCACGACCGAGGCCAAAAAGTTGTCGCAACCGCCTTTTCCGATATCGGGTTTGACGTCGTTATTGGACCACTTTTCCAAACCCCTGACGAAGCGGCTGACCTTGGCATCGAGAGCGGTGTAGATGTTATTGCTGCCAGCTCCTTAGCTGCGGGCCATCTCTCTCTTGTTCCGTCATTGGGCAATGCGTTGAAGGACAAAGGCCGCGAGGATATTCTCATAATTGTTGGCGGTGTAATCCCGCCAGAGGATGTGAAGACCTTGAAAGAGATGGGCGCCAAGGCCGTTTTCCTGCCCGGCACAAATATTCCGGAAGCCGTGCTCGAAGTCTTGGACGTCGTAAACATGCGCCTGAGCCAAGGCGGATAAAATTGCTCAAATGAATGTGCTAAATCCGAAAATTTATCTCGCGAAAATTGCTCATCTTCTTGAGCGTGTGTTTGATGCTGTTAGGCCAAAGCGTGTTTATGGCGACATCGAAATTGATCCATATTTCGGACATGCGACCCCCACGGAGATCGTGCTTCGTGGCCGTGTTTTAACTCGGCGTGCGATTGAAGCCGTAGAGGAGCTGGAGGAAGATCCCAGTCTTTGGACGAACTTCAAATCCATGATGGCGCTCTTCAATACGCGGGAAATCTCTGATGTTCGTATTATCTGCGAAGACGTCGAAACCTTAAGTGACGAAGAAGGGTATTTTGAGTTATCCCTCCCCCGGCCTGACAGCGAAGCTGGCTGGATTACCCATGACGTGAGTTTTGGGGAAACACAGGAGAGTGCAGAGCTCATGGCCCTCATGCCAGCTGCCGCTGCCGAGTTTGGTATTATTTCCGACATTGATGACACGTTGATCAAAACTGACGCCTGGAGTTTGAGCCGTAATCTGTGGAATTCTTTAACGGGAAACGCCGAGTCTCGAATCGTTTTCCCGGACGCTGTGAAGCTCATCACAAAACTCCACGCTGGGGTAAATCCAGTCTTTTATGTCAGCTCCTCGCCTTGGAATATGCATGGGTTTTTGAGCGAAATATTCGAGCGTGCGGGGCTGGTTAGAGGTCCGAAATTTCTGAGAGATTTAGGCATATCTGACACGAAATTCTTCACGGACACGCATGGCGATCACAAAGGTGAAGCCATTGACGAAATTTTAGCGGCAAACCCCACACTTTCTTTCGTTCTGCTGGGCGACACCGGACAGCGCGACGCCCATGTTTATTATGATGCGATTAAACGGCATCCCGGGCGGATCAGGCAAATCATCTTGCGCGCACCAAACCCAAATTTGTCGAAAACGAATCAGGCTTGGGTCGATAAAATTCTAGAAGCCGAAACGCCCATATATGTCGGCCCAGATTATACCCCGTTATTGGCATAGGCGTTAACTTACGGCTTCACCTACGCCTAGGACTGAACGCAGTCCTAGCTCGCATTGACCAAGGCCATGAATTCTGCCCGTGTTTCGGGTTGTCGAAATTGACCGTCCAAAGCCGATGATATCATACGGTGCGGTGTGCGGATGCCGCGCATTGTCATACAAAGATGTTCGCCTTTGGCCATAACTGCAACATTCTCTGTGCCCAAGAATTTCTTCAGATCATCCGAGATATCGGCAACAAGTTTTTCCTGCAATGAAAGCGCATGTGCGTTCTTATGTGCAATGCGAGCAAATTTTGAGAGACCCA
>CAZSKH010000042.1:0-3241 GCA_964607395.1 uncultured Algimonas sp. | reverse complement strand
TTCCATGACCTGTTGAATATAGTCATCATACCAAGTTGGGCCGGTCAAAGATTGGAAAAATCCGTTATGGCCCCCATGCGGATGAATGATGCGGCGGGCGCGGTGGTTGAGCTTGAGCCCCAATAAATTCTCGACCGGGATCATGCCGTCATCTGCTGCCGTAATCATCGATATGGGCACGGGACAGTTTTCCAAATCCCGTTTATCGACCCGGTATGAATCGAAATAGGATTTCATATCGGGAAACTCAGAATAGGCGGGTAGGAGTTTTTCGGTGATTCCCAAAACGGTTCTCTGGGAGAGGATTGTCTTAAAATCATAAAGATGCGGATATAGCTTTTGCTTTTTACGCAAGGACCGCGTCCATTTTTTGAGGAAATAATGTTGATAAAGCGGGTTTAAATCCACCAGCGGCGCCGCGCCCCACGGATCAATCACCGGGCTAATCGCGAAAATATGTTTCAAATTCGGGAGCGTTAAATCCCGCAAGGACCGCGCGATACGCAGCGCGAAATTTCCGCCCAATGAGAAACCCACGATATAAACGGGCGCGCCCTCGCCCAATTTAGCGGCCTGTTTCACGGCGTCGAAAACCTCGTTGAATAAGGTCGAGTAAAACAACCCCTCATTCAAATCATGGGTATCGCCATGATCACGGTAATTCAAGCGGAAGACGGATGCGCCGCGTTCATAAACCCGGCGTCCGGCCGTGACGACATATGTGCTGTCTTGCGAGCCTTCCCAGCCATGGAGGAAGATCACGAGTGCTTTATTCTCCGGATGGCGCGAATAGCTGCCCTTCAGCCGCACGCCATCATCGCAGTCCAGCACGATATCTTCAGCTGCGTCCACCATTGGGTTCAGCCCGCGCTTGCGGAATTTTAGGCTCGCCAAGATGGTTTGCAGCAATTGATGCCGCATAAGGAGCGGCGGATTAAAGGGCCGAACGCCAATGGGTAGCGGCGGCAGGACGGGTTCAGGAGGATGTGCGGCGGATGCAGACATATGAGGTGTATCTGAATAAAAAAACGCGGCCGTGCAAGTCACGCGCCGCGTCTTTTAAGATTTCAGTTGGGCAAGCCCAAGCTTTGCTAGAGATCGTTTAGATATGCACCGAAATGCGTATTTTCAGACGCTTTCAACCCAAGCGCTTCGACTTCGGCCATCAGCGTTGTTGGATTTTCGCCGCGCAGAGAGATCGAAATCTTTTTCTTTCCGCCGACATCAATCGATTCAATTTCAACAGACACTGCGTTACGCTCATAATGGCGACGATTGAGATTGGCTTCGTAATAGCGCGATTTTTTCGACAAGGCATCCGTCAAGCTTTCCGCATCCGCCACGGACGAGCATGAGCCCCGGAATTTAGGGACATATGTGCCGATGATGGACGCTGTTGTCCGCTTCATCGGGAAGGTTGTCTTCACGCTGCGTTCCCATTGCTCCAGCGGACCCTGTGCGGAAATCATGGTGTGAACCTCTAAGGTCTCATTATCGCAAAGTGTTGTGATCGTATTCGAGCGGCCCGGCAGAAGAAAATATTTATCCGTGTGGTCGCTATCGCCATGCTCAGTGAATTCCTTTTCAATGACTTGGACGATGTCATCTAATTCAGAATTATCATCAAAAAATCCGCGCCATTGATAAAAACGGTCGGGGCCATTGGCTGCATGACGACGAGACGGATTAAGGGGGCGATTGTCGAGGTAAAGCATAATGTCCTTTAAAGGTTTCTGATTGAGTGGAGCGTAGTCGTTGGGGCCGAAGCGGAGAAGCGGTTAACATCAATATGGTGAATATTATGAAACTCTTCTGCTGATTTCTGGCAAAGGTATCGATGTCCAAATACGCGGCATATGAAGTCTTTACCAAACCTTAACTCAAGAGTCAAAGATTCGTCGCGGTTGCACCAGAAAAGTGAATGTTCAACCAAGTATAAGCCAAGCAGAAATGGTCACAGCCCATCGCGGGAACTGAATTTACCAAAGAATAATCGCGCGCCGGGTTGGTCGGCGGCGGCGCGCCCAAGAAAAGGACGGCCCGCGTGGTCAGCACTCGCGACGGAGTACCGAGGTAGAATAACTATGTTTTACGCGAAGATAACCACGCGGCTGTGACGTTTTACAAATCGGCCTCATGGATTGTGGCTCCCGCTACACCCCTCATGCCGTCTATGCCTTTCAACACGACAAACATGATAGCTCATGCGGTCAGGCTCTCGATTTGTAAGATAACAGGCAAAGTTATCATCCCAGGCCCGTTTCACACACAGCCCCTCAAACCGGTAAGTCGATATCTTACTTGTCCCATGTTTGAGAGAACCCAGTAAATATGCGGGATAAAAGGAGATGTGAGGACGGAGTTTTCTAACTTTTTTATAAGTGACTGAAAAGAATAGGGGTTTTTTGACGCGGCGGATGTTTGAAACGAGGATGGAGTTTGAGAACGCTATTATGTACCCGTCATTACCGGGCTTGTCCCGGTAATCCAAACCCAACGTTCGACATAGCATGGATTACCGGGACAAGCCCGGTAATGACGGAAAAGAGATAAAGAGAGAGTCTAATCGACAAACTCGCCTGTCTCCGGGTCTATATCCCGCCAATCGGGGTTCGCGATCTCAATCAGGTTTATCTTCCATTCGCGGTAATATTTCTTCATCGATTTTTCCCGCTGGATAGCGTCTACAATGCAGTCATAGTCTTCGAACCAAACGAGTGTGTGGACGCCATGGAGAGCGGTAAATGATTTCGGATTGTGGCCAGTTTTATGCTCCCAAACCCGGCGCGGAAGGTCGCTTGTGACGCCAAGATAGATAGTGCCGTTACGCTTTGAGGCCATGAGATAAACGTAGCCTTTTCTCATACCTTAGTCTCATACAAATCCGTCATTACAAGACTTGTTCTTGTGATGACGTAGAAGGAACGATTATTTTTTACCTTGAAACGCGTAAATATTTGCAAAAATCATGAGCGGCAATGAAAAGGCAAGGATAGCGTCACGGCCCGTGTGAGCCCAAACCGTCATAATAAGCGCTCCGAACGGAAATATAATAAGAGCAGCGCGTTTCATGCGATAAAACACCCCCTACCCCTTTTCAAACTCCATAATCACTTCATCCACGGCCAGATTATCGCCTGCCGCGGCGTTGATTTTTTTCACCACGCATTTGCTTTCGGCGCGCAGAGTGTTTTCCATTTTCATGGCTTCGACGACGGCGAGGGCTTGCCCGTCTTGGACC
>CAZSKH010000041.1:0-13021 GCA_964607395.1 uncultured Algimonas sp. | reverse complement strand
CACGCGGCTTACGCCATGGCGGAACTCGATATTGAATCCATCATGGTCAATTGTAATCCGGAAACGGTCTCGACGGATTATGACACATCCGATCGTCTCTATTTTGAGCCCCTGACCGAAGAAGATGTTTTGGAACTCATCCAAGGTGAAATGGCGTCTGGCGAACTCCTCGGGGTTATCGTGCAATTTGGCGGGCAGACGCCGCTGAAACTCGCAGAGGCTCTGGAAGCCAATGGTATTCCGCTGCTGGGCACTAAACGTGACGCGCTGGACCGCGCCGAAGACCGCGAGCGGTTCAAAGATCTCGTAGAAACGCTCGGTCTGAAACAGCCAAACAACGCCATTGCCCGTAATGCTAAAGAGGCGCAAGCCGCCGCTGATATTGTCGGCTATCCGCTGGTTCTGCGTCCGTCCAACGTCCTCGGCGGGCGGGGTATGGAGATCGTGGATTCCGATGCCGAGCTAAAGCGCTACATTACTGAGGCTGTCAAAGTTTCCGGCAAATCCCCGCTCCTCATTGACCAATATTTGCGCGACGCCGTAGAAGTCGACGTCGATGTGATTTGCGACGGCGAGCAAGTCTTTGTCGCGGGTATTATGGAACATATCGAAGAAGCCGGCGTCCATTCCGGCGATAGCGCGTGCTCACTGCCGCCTTATACTTTGTCCGATGAAATCGTCGCAGAGCTGGGCCGTCAGGCCACAGTCCTCGCATTGGAGCTGGGCGTTATCGGCCTCATGAACACCCAATTCGCGGTTAAAGATAATGTGGTTTACCTCATTGAGGTTAACCCGCGGGCATCCCGAACGGTGCCCTTTGTTGCCAAAGCCATCGGCCTCCCTGTCGCCAATATCGCGGCCAAAGTCATGGCGGGCGTAAAGCTCTCAGAATTTGATCTCAACTTGCGTCCGCAAAAATATATTGCGGTCAAAGAAGCCGTTTTCCCCTTCGCTCGCTTCCCGGGTGTCGACACGGTCTTGGGACCTGAAATGCGCTCGACGGGTGAGGTCATGGGCCTTGCGGATAATTTCGGCATGGCGTTTGCGAAAAGCCAGCTCGGCGGCGGCGTGACCCTGCCGCAATCCGGCAAAGTGTTTATTTCTGTGCGTGAAGATCACAAGCCGGGCATGGTGGATATGGCTAAAGACCTCATTGCGCTGGGCTTTACGATTATCGCGACGGGCGGCACGACCAAATATTTACGCGAGCACGGCGTGACCGTCGAATATGTCCGTAAAGTCCATGAAGGCCGCCCGCATATTGTCGATCAAATGAAAAACGGTGACATCGCGATGGTGTTCAACACGACCAGCGGAAAGCAAAGCCTGAAAGACAGTTTCTCCTTGCGCCGCACGGCCCTCACACAAAAAATCCCATATTTCACAACCGCCGCCGCCGCGCGGGCAACGGTGGAAGCGATAAAAGCGCTGGATCAGGGTGACTATGAGGTCGAGAGCTTGCAGAGCATCGCGGCGGGGTAGGGGCGCCGTGCCATGGTTTTGTTTAACCCGCGAGTTTCCTCTGCCCGATGGTTTTGAGACTAACCAACACCAAACCTTTTATGCCGCCGCCGTCCAAGCACCGGACGGGACCCTTCAAACAGGCATTTTTAAGTTCTCTCTGCCAGAACCGAATGTGATCGCCCCGTTTCCGAACGGATTGCTGGGATTGAGCGTTTTTCAGGTGCAAGGCTTTGAGCAGATGGGAAAAACGAATTTTCTTTATACATCTCTGGTTTCAAGCCCTGAAGAGGCGCTGAGCCTAAAACAATATGCGGATGAAATCAGGCAACCTATCGCGGGGTCTCACCCCATTTTCGGAGACTTCCGCCACAACAAAGAGCATGAAAATTGTCACGCTACATATGCCTATCTGGGCCAGGACGTGACGGTCGTTTTTTCGACTGACAGGGGGCTCACATATGAATCTATGGAGCTTGCCCTCGACACGTTAGGGGGAAATTTCCCGGCGCTTATAGAAAAAGCCAAAGCATTCGCCTTTGATGAGCTGTCCCACGTTCTTCAGCAATGGAACGAGACAAAACACATATCGAAAGATATGTTTGTGAATGCGATTTCGCCCCGTTCCGTTAGTTTATATGTAAGCGGGGAGGCTGAATTGACCTTCTCAGACGGAGATTTATTCGTAGGCCACGCTATTATCGTGTCTGTCTCCGCAGATGGAACCTTTACCGACGCTGGTATTTAAGAACATGAACATCACCTGTCAGGACCGTAAGCTGTCCTTGACAGTCACCTCTAAAACCTCGTAACTTACTCTTGTCTTTGGATTTTCGTCTCCTTTCGATTGACTTAGACAAATTCGGCAGCGGGATGGCACTCCCGCTGCCTTTTTTATTGTTCTGCGTGTGGGCGAGGGACGACACGTCGGCTACCCTTTTCATGCGGTGTGCTCTCTTTTTTGGCCCAGCAGGCTGGCCGCCACAACATTTTGCGCTTGACGACGGGGTTTTTGCGCCTATCTGCTTACGGCTTGTAATTTTGACGCAAAGATAATTTCGCCATGCAAAAATTTCCAATGACTGTTCAAGGCCATGCTGCGCTGGAAACAGAGCTTAAACATCTGAAAACGGTTGAACGCCCAGAGGTGATCAATGCGATTGCGGTTGCGCGAGAACATGGTGATTTGAAAGAGAATGCCGAATATCACGCGGCGAAAGAAAAGCAGGGCTTTATCGAAGGCCGTATTCAAGAGCTCGAGTCTAAACTCGCTCTCGCGCAGGTCATTGACCCGACCACCATGTCCGGCGAAGTCGTGCGCTTTGGCGCGACGATCAAAATCGTCAATGAGGACACGGATGAGGAAAGCACATATCAAATCGTCGGTGAAGATGAGGCGAATGTGAAAGACGGCAAAATCTCCGTCACCTCCCCCATTGCCCGCGCTATGATCACCAAAGAGGTTGGTGATGCGTTTGAAGTTATCGCGCCGGGCGGATCCAAAGGATATGAAATCCTTGAGGTCTATTATAAATAATGCCCCTTCAAGTGCCTCATGTCTGCTGAGGGCGAAGCCGAGGCGCTGCGGTGTCTCGTTCTCTCTGATGGTCGGCGCGGGATAGAAAACCAAGCCTTAGGTTTGGCGGAACGCTGCGCTGAAAGCCGGCCGCTCAAACTTCAAACACAGCACATCACGCATGGTAAAACTATCGCCGCGCTTCCGCCAAAGGCGCAATTGCGCCTCGTGAAATTTGATCTACCGGATTGCGACATCGCCATTGGATGCGGGCGGCAAGCCATCGCCGCGCTAATGGCCCTGAAACACAGCCACCCCCGCGTCATGACGGTCTATGTCCAAGACCCGCGCATTGACCCAACCGCCTTTGATCTCGTCATCGTGCCGGAACATGATGAGGTGAGGGGCGCAAATGTGGAGACCATGATTGGATCGCCGAACCGGGTTACGAAAGCCAAAATCATTGGCGAAACGCTCAGCTTTGCGGAAGGTCTGAAAAATCTGCCTATGCCTAGAGCAGCCATTCTTATCGGGGGGGTGTCCAAAACACATAAGCTCGATAAAGCCTCTCACGACGCACATATAGCCGCTGCGCAGAGTTTGGCGAAATCCGGTCAGTCGCTGCTCATCACGACCTCCCGCCGCACGCCGGATTTCGCGGCTCTCGCGTGGAAACGCTTTGCCTCCGATACGGATAATGTCTGGCTACATGATGGCGAGGGGCCAAACCCTTATTTTGCCTTCTTGGGCGGGGCAGACATGATCTTGGTGACAGAAGACAGCACCAACATGCTGACGGAAAGCTGCGCAACGGGCAAACCCGTTTACCGCCTGCCCATGTCGGGACAGGCCGGAAAATTCCAAAGCCTCTATGACGCGCTGGAATCTCGCTGCGGCGTCGTTAGATATAGCGGGCAGCTCAGCGGGGAGGATTACCTCCCGCTGAATGAAACCGCGCGCATGGCCGAAGCGGTTTGGTCCCGTTTTGATGCGCGGGGTTAGAGCCATGTCGAGACATCTTTGCCTCGCGGGTCTCATCCTGTTCGGACTGGGGCTTTCCGGCTGTAAGACGATTACGATAGACGAGTCTTTCGTGTTCCAACCCGGGCAATTTGGCGATCCCAATGAAACGCGCCTGACGACCCTAAAATATGAAAACATCTTCGCAGTGCCGACCGACCTCACCATTGACGTTTGGGCAGATGGGCAAACTGCCCAACACCACATAAAATCCAGCGACTTTGTGAAAACCAACCTCACGCATGAGTCATTAGACAATTCAGGCAAGCGCCTCGCAATCACGTGGATAGAGCGAGATGGCCCCGCTCGCCCCTTGGTTTTGCATTGCGGCGGAAACGCCTCCGATCGATATGAATCAGGCGTGCTCTATGCGCAGAAGATGATCTCCTTCGCCGATGTGCTTTTGTTTGATTATCCGGGCTATGGCGATAGCGCCGGCCGCGCCGATGCGGAAAGCTTGCGCGCCGCCAATCAAGCCCTTGCGGATTATTTAAACGCCGAGGTGGAGCCTAAGCGAAATTTGATCCTCTGGGGCCATTCGCTCGGCGGGTTTGTTTGCGCCGATATGGTCAAGCGGCTCAATGAGGTGGACGGTCTTATTTTGGAAGCGACCGCAACAAATGCACAGGACGTCTCGCAAGCCGTCATGCCGTGGTATGCCAAATTTTTCATCCGCGCCCGAACGGCTGAAAGCTTGGATGCTTATGATATGGTCGAGACATTAAAGACGGTGGATGCGCCAATTCTAATCCTTGGCGCGGCAAAGGATAAGACTTTACCCGTGGCGCTCAGCCGCAAATTATCAATGGATTTGAAAGCCGTAGGGCGCGATGTGACCTATGCCGAATTCCCCAACGCCAATCACATCTCCATCCCAACGCAAGACACCTTCCGCGCCACCGTCGAAGGTTTTGTCGAAAGTTTAGGTTCGGTGCAGATTAGTCAGGCAGGCGAGGAAATGTCCGGGTTAAAGCCCTAAGGACAGCCTGTATCACCTTCGCTGCGGACCCAATCCATGGCATTTTTGAGTAAGGTTTTGTGGGGCGGGCTATCAAAAAATTCGGCCTTATGACCTAGGGCGGAATAGACGATTTTGCCCTGACCCGGACATTTCGCCCAGATAATTGGGTGATCCGACGGCTCCGGCCCCATGCGCAAATCTTCGACGCCGTAAACTTTGTTGACCGGAGAATAGGTGCTCTCGTCTAAGCCTGCGAGGACAACAACCTCTCCGCTGACAGGGCCGGTAAAGGTGTACCATTCGTCATTATGTGAGAATTTTGCGCCGAGGCCCGCCATGACGGGATGGGAGGTTGCCAGCGAGACAACATCAGCGGTTTGAAACTGCGGATCGGCGGGATGGCTGATAAATTCAGTTCCCAGCTGTGTTTCCCACCACGGCCAAAACCCGGCCAAGCTGCTGTCGCCCATGGCATGATGGGCAATCAACCCGCCGCCATCTTCGACAAAATTCTGGATAGCGTTTTGTTGGGCCGACGTGAGAACGTCCCCTGTGGCGGAATTCATTACGATGACATCGAATTTTTCCAGCAAATCGGGCGTAAACACGCGGGCGTCTTCGGTAATGTAAAGACCTGACCCGTTCTCATCTGCCTCACGCGCCCAAAAGGCTTGAGCGCCTGCGATACCGCTATCATGACGCCAATCCGTCGTGGCCGAGAAAATAAGCGTCGCGCCTTCCGGCATATAGCCAAAGCTACGCGGTAGTTTGAACGCGGCTTTCGCCTCGGATGTAGCGGGCACGGTAGCTGTTTCAGGAGCGGGCGATGTTTCCGCAGCTGGCGCACAGGCGCAGAGGAGGGCGGCGGAGAGGAGGAAAGTAAAATGTCTCATGGGATAGTCCTGCCAGAAAAACCTCGCAATGACAACGCTGTCGTGAAAGCTTTGAATGGGGCCAAATGCGTCTAATTATATGCAATATGGTGAATGACCAGCCTTTACTCTCCACACATAGTCTCGGTGGGGGCGTTGCGGGATCGGAACGGCGTCCTTACATTGCGGTCAACATCACCTTGACCACAAATTTTTGAAACGAGCCTCTCATGAGCGAAACTATCCATCACCGCGTTCTCATCATTGGATCCGGCCCAGCGGGTTATACCGCCGCCGTCTATGCGGCGCGCGCTATGCTCGAACCTGGCATTGTGGCCGGCCCGCAACCTGGCGGTCAGTTGACGATTACCACCGATGTCGAAAATTATCCCGGTTTCCCCGAGGTCATGGGCCCAGACTTGATGGATAAATTCAAGGAGCACGCCCTGAAATTTGGGACGGCCTTTTATGAGGATATGATTACGGATGTCGATTTTTCTGTCCAGCCTTTTGTCATGAAAAGCGAAAGCGGGAAGGTCTACACAGCAGACGCCGTCATTATCGCGACGGGCGCGCAAGCCAAATGGCTGGGCCTACCGTCTGAAGATAAGTTCCAAGGATTTGGCGTCTCGGCTTGCGCGACCTGTGATGGATTTTTCTACCGTGACCGCGAAGTCGTTGTTGTCGGCGGCGGCAATACCGCTGTTGAGGAGGCGCTGTTCCTTACTAATTTTGCCTCTCGCGTAACGCTTGTCCATCGCCGCGACAGCTTGCGAGCCGAGAAGATTTTGCAGCAGCGCATGTTCGATAATCCAAAAGTCGAAATCCTCTGGGATACGACCTTAGAAGAAATTCTGGGCGATGATCAACCGCTCGGCGTAACAGGTGTTCGTTTGAAAAGCGTCAAGACCGGCGAGGTCTATGACCGCGAGACCCACGGCGTCTTTATTGCGATTGGGCACAAACCGTCGACTGATGTTTTCAAAGGCCATGTTGTCATGAATGACGGCGGTTACATCACAACCGCTCCGGACAGCACAGCGACGAATATTCCGGGCGTCTTTGCGGCGGGCGATGTGTCGGATGAGGATTGGCGTCAAGCCGTTACAGCTGCGGGTCTTGGCTGTATGGGCGCGTTGGAAGCTGAACGTTATCTGACAGAGTTGGACGCGGCGAAACCACCACATTCTGTTGCCGTCGAAGCGGCTGAGTAAATGCCCCACGCCCTCGATTGGGATAAATTAAAGACGTTTCACGCGGCGGCGCAGACGGGGTCTCTGACGGCGGCGGCGGATAAGTTGAAAATTTCCCAATCGGCGGTCTCGCGCCAAATTACGGCGCTTGAAGGCTCGCTCGACATGCCGCTTTTCCATCGCCATGCGCGGGGGCTGACATTAACGGAGGAAGGGCAAATTCTGTTCAAAACGGCAGATGATGTGGCTGTTAGAATCGCCCGCGTTCAGAGCCGGGTGATTGACTCGCGGCAGAAACCCCAAGGCGTCTTGCGCGTGTCGACACCTATTTCTCTGGGATCAAATTGGTTGCCGTCAGTTCTGCCGGAATTTATTGACGCCTACCCTGATATTGATGTGCAATTGATATTGGAGGACGCAGAGCATGACCTATCCGCCTTTGACGTGGATTGCGCCCTGCGGCCTTGGCCGTCTACGCAAGGCGATGTCATTGAGCGCAAGCTGGGTCAGATCACGCAGTCTCTTTATGCCAGCCATCAATATTTGTCAGATCATGGGGCGCCGACATCAGAAAAAGACCTCGATAACCATCGCATTGTCGCCTTTGGCGATCTCATGCCCAAAAATCTTAATAGCGCAAATTGGGCGTTGGAAGTGGGCCGGGACGACAAAAACATGCCGCGTAAACCGGTTTTGGTCGTCAATAATCTTCACGGCATTATGCGCGCAGCAGAGGCGGGCATCGGAATTGTGGGTATTCCGGACTATATGACAGTACTCTCGCGGCGTCTTGTGCGTGTGTTGCCGACTGTGCGCGGCGAAAAATTTGACCTGTATTTCGTTTATCCGACAGAATTGCGTGGGTCGGTTAGAGCGAAAGTTTTCCGCGAATTTTTGACGAATGTTACGAAAGACTGGCCAAAAGGCTGATTTTTCGTCTGAGTCTGACGCGAAAATGAATAGCTGGCCAGAATATTGGCTTTATCTATGCTTTATTGCATATCTCTCTTGCGTTCTCGCGGGTTCCGAACCATCTCGCATTTTCCTATATAGTGAGCACGGACGCGGCATTGTCCTCCTAGATACCGCCGCGCTTCATACCGCATTCACTCTCCCCGACTGTTTTGCGAAGACTTTTACGGCCCCTGCTTTCGCAGTGGGCCGTTTTTTTGCTTTGTTAACCTTAATCCATGAAAACAGAGACAATGTGGGGGCAGCAGAAACAGGGCAAAGCAAATATGCCGAATAAGAAGGCAGTAACAGAGGCAGAGGCAGTCGCACGCGATGCAGAATATGCAGCGCTGTTGGCTGAGACCTTAGTATCAGGGGTTAGTATCCTTGATGAGGACATGAATTATCTGTTCATTTCCGACTCTGTCTATTCCAATATTGGCGTCACTCGTGATGAGCTGAAGCCCGGAGACCCGCTATCGAAATGCCATGAGTTGATGGTGGCCAATGGTCTGCTCACGCCGGACATGCTCGAAGCACAACAGCTATCCCCTGATGATCAGATAAAACGAAACAAAACTGGGGAGAGTGCAAATTCCAGGTTGATGACTTTGGGAGATGGAACAACCCACCGCTTCATTCGAAAAAACCTACCCTGTGGTAAAACTGTCTCAATCGCGGATAACGTGTCTGAACTGGTCGAAAAGGAGAAGCTTTTTGACAAGGCTTTGTTCCTAGGTGAGTCGGGCTATTGGTCATTGGATATCCCAACCAAAACTTATACGCTCAGTAAATCCCTTTATGCCTTCTTCGGCCCGGATGTCGGTCACAGATTAGAAAAACAGGGCCTTATTTCCCTTGTCTATCCCGAAGATCGCGACATGTTCCGGGTGGCCCTGACCAATGCGCCCAAAACGGGCAATCGGATCGACGTCACTCACCGCTCTGAAACCCATAGAGGCGGGATTCATTGGGTGAACACGACCGGTGAAATTATCCGAGACGCCAATGGGAAGGCCGTCCGGTTGGAAGCCTTTGTCAGGGACGTGACTCGCCAGCGCAAACAATCTGCCGATTTAGAGGCCGCTAAGGATGAGGCGATTGCGGCGTCTCAGGCGAAATCAGAATTTCTCGCGAATATGAGTCATGAAATACGCACCCCGATGAACGGTATCTTGGGCATGGCTGAGCTACTCGGCAATTCCGATATCGATGAGCGTCAACGTGAATTTGTCTCTGTTATCAATAGTTCTGCCTCCGCTTTGCTGACGATCATCAATGATATTTTGGATTTCTCGAAAATCGAAGCCGGAGCCTTTGCCATAGACCCTGTCCCCTTTGATCTGAAATCCTCAATCAATGATGTGACATCCCTTATGCAAAGCGCCGCGCAGGACAAAGGCCTTGAGCTCATTATTAATTACGCTTCTGATTTGCCGAAGAATTTCATTGGAGATGTTGGACGTATTCGTCAGGTGATTACAAACTTGGTCGGCAATGCTGTGAAATTCACAGAATCTGGACACATCACAATTGATGTAGATATCCAACCCAGCCGCGGCATGGTTATCTGCACAATAGATGTGAAAGATACCGGCATTGGTATTTCGCCTGAAAAAATGAACCGCATTTTCGAGAAATTCACGCAAGCGGATGGATCAACGACACGCGTTTACGGCGGGACAGGTCTGGGCCTGACGATTTCCAAACATATCGTCGAGATGATGGGGGGGCGCATGCGGGTCGATTCGACCTTGGGTAAGGGGTCCAGCTTTGGCTTTCGTGTTCCGCTTCCTATCGACAGTGACGCTAAAGCAGAAAATTTTGACAGCGCCCTCTTGAAGGGTCGCCGCGCGCTGATCGTGGACGATATCAAAATAAACCGCGACCTGTTCACGGAACAATTACGTGCCTGGGAGATCGATACGGACACGGCAAAGGAGGGCGTCGATGCGCTTACGAAAATCAAAGCCGCTCAGGACAGCGGCCAGCCTTATGATTTAATTTTACTCGATTTCCTCATGCCGGGGATGAATGGCCAAGAATTTGCGGAGCTTGTGACCCAAACGGGGTCCATCGATAATCCGCAAATCATTATGTTATCGTCCTGCGATCAGCCTGTGAATTCAGCCTCTTTGGACCGGATCGGGATTGATAGCTACCTCGTCAAACCCGTGCGAGAGCGCCGTTTATTCGATACGATTGTGCGCGTTTTATCCAATCCCGTAGAGAGGGTCTCGCCAGTTGTCGTCAACCCGCCTGCTACAAGACTTTCGATTCCTACGAAGTCGGAGATTTTGGTGGCTGAAGATTTCGATCTCAATCGAGACGTGGTCAAACTCATGTTGGCAGACACGCCGTTCCAGCCGATATTTGCCAATGATGGTGAGGAAGCTCTGGATATGTTTATCGCAAGCCCCGAGAGGTTCTCGGTTATTCTGATGGATGTCTCAATGCCGGTCATGGATGGGCATGAAGCGTCGCGCGCCATACGCGCCTTTGAGAAAATTCATGGCCTAGACGCCATTCCGATTGTCGCCTTGACAGGTCATGCGCTCAAAAATGACCGCAAGGAATGTTTGGACGCCGGGATGAATGATTATTTGACAAAGCCTGTCAAACAAGGTGCGCTGGTCGAAAAATTAGAGAGCTATTCCGGCAAGGTAATACATACGCGCCTAAAAGCGCTCGGCTAGGGTAAAATTAAGCGGGATACCACATGTCATATTTTTCGAAATCAGCCTCATTAAAATCATTATCTTTCACCGCAGTCGTAATGTCTGGCATGGCTGTCGCTGCCTGTGCGGGGCCATCCTCCAGCGGGTCTCTGACAGAGTTTCAAACCCATTTGCAAAGCCTCTGCGGCAAGACATTTATGGGGCAGGTGACCAGCACCGATCCGCAAGATGAAGATTGGCGCAAAGAGGCTTTGACCTTGGGACCCGTGACGTGCCCGAATGGTGATACAACAGTGCTTCCGCTCGCTGTTGGCCCCGACAAAAGCCGCGTCTGGACATTGACATTAGAAGACAATGGGAAAGCCCTCGATTTCCGCCATGCCCATACGCTCAAAGACGGCTCGCCCGATCCGGTGACGGGATATGGCGGTATTGCGACAAATGAAATGAGTACATCGACTCGTGCCGTTTTCCCAGTGGATGAATATTCCAAGGCGAATTTTAAGGAGAACGGGCTCGACGCCTCCATGACAAACACATGGTCCATCGACGTCGTGCCGGGTAAAAAAATGACCTATAAATTGGAACGCGAAAATCGAAATTTTGTCGCAGAGTTTGATTTGACCGAAGAAAAATAGATCAAACCTTGATCTATCCCCGTTTCAAGCGACCAGACCGAGCTTGAGTTTTATGTGATTTCAACCGCTTATAAAATAATCAAAAAACTACATCCGCACATCCCCTTTTATCCCGCATATTTAACTCGTTCTTTCAGACATAGGACAGGTGAGCGCTTACTTGCTGGTCTGGGAGACGGCAGGGTTGAGCGGCTTGGATTAAGACCCGAGCGTGTGCCGGACCTTTTACGCTGAGAGACGACCGCTTTGTCTTAAACCGGGGCTGTCAGGACGGCTGGAAACAGTTGGGTTGGTTTGAAACGGTAGGAAACGTTGCAAGCCGACATGCTAAGTCATCTTCACCGGATGATGAGGCGTCAAGGCATGTCTGACCGGAAGGCAAAACTGCGGGACCCCCGCCCGGCGTGTCAAAAACTGCCGCCGTGGGTTTATAGCCGCGTAAAACAAACTAACTCTCTTGGTCTCCATCGCGGGGACTGAACCCACGGGCAGTCCTTTTTGCCCAGACATGAAGCCTCGGCAGCCCGCTCTGAAAAGAATAATGGGCTGTGAACCCAACTCCATGTCTGCTTCACAAATCCTTTCTAACATCATCTTCGCCGGTGGACCTCTCCGCTTTGGGCCCCTAGACATATCTCAACATAGGAGCCTGCTGAATGCCCGATAAAACATCTGACACGATCAAAACCCGCGCCGCCGTCGCCTTTGCCGCCAATGAGCCGCTGAAAATTGTCGAGGTCGATTTACAGCGCCCTAAAGCGGGCGAAGTCCTGATTGAAATTATGGCGACGGGAATTTGCCATACGGATGCTTACACGCTGGACGGCTTGGACAACGAAGGTCTCTTCCCCTGTATCCTCGGTCATGAAGGCGCGGGCGTAGTGCGCGAAATTGGGGAAGGCGTCACCTCGCTGGCCGTCGGTGACCACGTCATCCCGCTCTACACGCCGGAATGTCGCCAGTGTAAATCTTGCCTCTCGGGTAAAACCAATCTCTGCACCGCTATTCGCGCGACGCAGGGCAAAGGCGTCATGCCCGACGGGACCTCGCGTTTCTCTTATCAGGGCGAGACGATTTATCATTATATGGGCTGCTCGACCTTCGCTAATCATACGGTGCTGCCGGAAATCGCGGTCGCAAAAATTCGAGACGACGCGCCCTTTGATAAATCCTGCTATATCGGCTGCGGCGTCACGACAGGCGTTGGCGCAGTGACAAATACGGCCAAGGTTGAACCCGGCGCAAATGTCATTGTCTTTGGCCTCGGCGGTATTGGATTAAATGTCCTGCAAGCCGCGCGCATGGTCGGGGCCGATAAAATTATCGGCGTCGATATTAATGACGATAAGCGGGAATGGGGCGAGCGGTTTGGCATGACCCATTTCGTCAATCCAAAGAAAGTCGCCAGAGAAACAGGGAGCGATTTGGTTTCGCATCTGGTGGAGCTCACTGATGGCGGCGCAGATTATACATTTGATTGCACAGGCAATACGGATGTCATGCGCGACGCGCTCGAAGCTTGCCATCGCGGTTGGGGCGTCTCCGTCGTGATCGGTGTCGCAGAAGCCGGCAAAGAAATCGCAACCCGCCCGTTCCAACTCGTCACAGGTCGCGTCTGGAAAGGCACAGCTTTCGGCGGCGCAAAGGGCCGAACCGACGTTCCAAAAATCGTAGACTGGTATATGAACGGCAAAATCGAAATCGACCCGATGATTACCCATGTCTTGAAAT
>CAZSKH010000040.1:0-13178 GCA_964607395.1 uncultured Algimonas sp. | reverse complement strand
CAACGGAAGATTTATCTGACGCGACAACAACGCTGACATCCCTTGGCCCGCTGGGCGGGATTGTCACGACGCCCGTTATCAACCGCCCCGAAGTCGCAATTTTCGGTCCGAACAAAATCCGAGAGAAGCTGGTCATGGACAGCGGGGACCTCGCTGTTCGCAAGGTAATGAACTTTTCCGTCTCTTGCGATCACCGCGTGATTGACGGCTATGACGCTGCAAAAATGATGCAAGATATGAAGGCCCGCGTTGAGGACCCAACAAGCATGTTTGTGTTGTAATCAACGTCTCAGTGGATTTGAGAGATTTTGACGGATATTTAAGCTTGGCAGTTCCGCGCCGCTGTCTTATAGGCGCGGCACTGTGAAACACAGTCACGACGGATGGTGAGGTAGCTCAGCTGGTTAGAGCGCAGGACTCATAATCCTGAGGTCGAGAGTTCAAGTCTCTCTCTCACTACCATCGTCGTATTTGCCTCGACAGAATTGCACGCTAGCCGCTTTCGCTTTGGACGCAAATATGCCTCGTGATATCTCAAACGTTCCCAATATAAGGCGTGACGCGTTGGATAACCCAGAACATGGCTATGGTTGAAAAGCTGTAGACCGCTATAGTTTCGGTCATCTTTCGCCAGTTTTTGCCTAGTTTCGTGACGCCCCAAAGCCCCAAGAGGGTCAAGGCAATGATAGAAAATTGCCCGAGCTCAACGCCAAAGTTAAATAACAGTAGCGCTAAAAGCTCCGTGCCTTGCGGCAATCCGATCTCCGCCAGCGCCCCCGCGAACCCAAATCCGTGAATGAGGCCGACGGTGAATGCGATGAGATAGGGCCGCCGCGCGCCCAATGTGTCTTTCCCGGCTGCCTTGCGTAACACCTCCACCCCGAGGAGCACGATTGACCCAGCGATCAGAATCTCAACAGGGCGAGACGGCAGGACCGCTCCGCCCATGGCGGTTGCTGCCAATGTGATAGAATGGGCCAGTGTGAAGGCTGTCGCGACGCCCCAAACGTGCCGCCCGCCCACAAGCAGCGTCAAGCCAATCACAAAGAGCAAATGATCCCACCCGAAAATAATATGCTCTACGCCGATGCCCACATAGGCTTTTGCGGCGCTGGCTTTCGGCCCGCCTAACGGCAGAGTTGGATCAGTAGGTTTCAGCAAGGCTGACCGATTTGTCTCATCTAGATAAATAATTTCGACAAAGGCATCTGTGAGTGTGTTTTCCAAACCGGGAAGCGAAAGCGTGCCCTGCCGAAGCCCGCAACTGACCTTGAACCGCTCCGCCACAGTATCCCCACTGCGGTCCAACCGAGGTTCAGTCTGGGTGCAGTCTTCTGGGAAGTTTGGTCGAATGCGCAGACGTTGCCCGGATAAAACGGGTTGTTTCCAGACAATGTTAAATTCGCCCGGAGCCATCTCTGTCGCGCGTAGGAAAGCCGGACGGACCTCATGGGCGGAAGCTGTCGTAGCCGCGCAAAACAGGAGACAAAAAGCGAGGAGGAGGCGTATCACTCGGCGACCTCGACGCGGTATTTTTCTATGAGGTCTTTGAGCGCGTCCGAATTTGCGGTCCGTTTGGCTTCCTCGAGCCAGACAGCCTCAACCTCAATCTGAATGGCGTTGAACTCTGGTAGATAGGCAGGCGTAACATCTGTAAGCCGGACGAGGTGAACGCCAAAGGCAGAGTTAATCGGACCTTGCCAACCCGTCCTATTTGGTAAGGCGAATAGATTTTTTGCGAAGGCGGTACCAAAATCCCGCTGGACAGCGGGCTGCGCCAGATTTGTGAAGCTGAGCCCCGTCATGAACGGGTCACTTTGGGACTGCCACTCCTCTTTTGAATTCATGTCGCCCAACAGAGTCTTCGCCTGTGAAGTGACTGTATCGGATCTGCCTTTGGGCGACAGGTAGATATGCTCAAAGCTACGCGTTTCGGGACGTATGAACCGGTCGGAATTTGCGTCAAACCATACCTTCAAATCTTCGCGCGCGGGAAGTTCGACATCGCCAATATCATCAATCATAAATCGCATTTTTTGCGCAAGCCGTCGGCGAATGATTGTATCGTCTTCATCCAAACCCAAATGTTTGGCCTCGCGCATCAAAGCCTGTTCTTCAATATAGGCAAAGAGCAAGCCCTCTAGGTCTGCATCGGTCGGCTCACGTTTATTCTCACTGGCAAAAATTTGAGCTTGGCGCTCCATTTCCGCAGGGCTGACAAGAATTGTGCGATCAGATTTCGTGACGTGTTTTTGCCATAAGGCGTGACCCGAAAATAACAAACCGCCTAAGATAACGAAATGAACGAAAGGCTCGCGGAATAAGTTCTTCATTTAATTAGATGAGGTCCAAATCGGCGACGACCAAGCGCGCTCTTTAATGGTTGTTGGGAGGTCAGGGTGGAACTCCGTTCCGGCTTTTAGGGCGTCCCAACTTGACCAGCGGCACGTCGGGTTTTCTAAGACGCGGACATAATAGGCTGCGCTTTCTCCCGCAGTATAATCGGGGTCTGTCCAGATCGTTTTCAACTCTGGATCGCCTTGACCTGTGGACGGTGCGCAATTTGAGAGATCAACGCTGGCGCCGTTATCTGGGCAGCGATGGGTTGCCGCATCCGGTGTTCTGCCATCCGAGCAGCTGATGTCGTAGACCGCTTCTTTGGGGCCGGTTTCCGTGTTCCAAGATTTGATGATTTGCAGGCGGTCCAATTGCGCGCCGCGTGGATCGCGTGCGGCCCAAGCCATAAATGTTGGCGCAACATCGGTGCTCAGATTCCCGCCCATGGGCACGCCTGCGCTGTAACCTTGAGCAGCCATATCGGCTGCGCCTAGCATATCCGCCGTCATATCGCCGCCAAAGAACCGTAAGCGAATACGCGGGCCTGATGTGGCATAGGTCTCTTTTTGGCGCATGCCGTTAAAAATAGACTCCCGCGTATTTTCCTCGGCCCAGACAGCGGCATATCCGGCAGCACTCCATTTGGAAAACCAGTTTTCGGCATTTACATCTCGCTCAACGCCTTCCCAAGTCTTTGCGCCGCCGGGCGGAATTGATCCCCGGCTTGCGGCCGTGCCGTCGACAATACCGACTTTGGACCAGTAATCTTTTTCGTCATAAGATCCGCCTGCGACATGGCTGTCGGAGCTTCCGATTAATCCGAAGGCATAAGGATTTGTGCCGGTTGCCTCCTCTAGCGCCAATCCGCGCGCCAGAGCCTCGCGGATGTAAGAGCCGTTAATTTTACTCTCAATATTGGAGGCCAGCAATTTGTCATAAATTTCAAATGAAGCAAATTCGTCATTTGGCGACAGGGCGGGATGGGTTTCAGATGTGCCTTTGACTTGGGACATCTCGACGATGGGTTCATTTCGGATGCGTTGCGTTGTGTAATCCGCGTCAATCACACCGCCGCCATATTGCACTAAGTCGAACATCTTACCGTCCGATACGTTGGAGTTATGCGGGATTGCGATCACATCGCGCCCCGCGCTGCGTTCTGCGTCCATCCAATCCCATAGGTTCTCCGGATTTGGAGACTCTAAAACACTATAGAGGCGGTCCGGCGCGGCGTTCTCAAACACAACATTGCGGTGCAAATTGCCGCCTGCAAATGAGCCGGGACTGTCACCTCGCATGGTCACGGCAGTATATTCATAGGCAGCAAATGTGGTCAGCTTTCCGGGCTTGTAATAGCGGTCAGCCGTCGCAGTGGCGTCTTGCCACGTCCGGTCAACGAGGTCGCGGTCATACAGACCGTCGATGGGTTTTCCACTTCGGACAGATTGGCCAATGGTTTGGAAGTTCCGGATAATGGCATCCGGATCATTCGCGCCAAAGATCTTTTTAGAAATTTCGAGATCTGACAGCGGGTTATCTGGATTATCCATGGCTGGAAGAATGCCCATATAAGCGCCGTGATCTGTTGCCGCGACAAAGTCCAATGGCGGTCCCGCAAGGGTCATATCAAATCCGGCCGGATGTTTAAGGGTCTCACCCGACGCAAATCGGTAAACATCTGCGGGCGTGGTCCGCACGTTGAAAATATAGGCGTCAAAGCTGTTCTTTGTGTGGATATGTAAATCACCGAAATAAACGTTTTTGCTGACGTTAAAGCCTGTAGTTTGCTCAAATTTCGTCTTCGGGTCTACGGCATCAGGCTTTGCGCGCGGCGCTTCAAGGGATGTCTCACCGCAAGCAGCCAGCAAAATAAACGCAGCCGTTCCGGCCATCCAATGTAGTTTCATCTGTCTTCCCCTTTTTAAGCGTTGTGACGCAACGCCGCAGAGCTGTCAAAAACCATGTGAGGATTTCAGCCGTAAAAAACTCGATAGACGCGCAGGATGCGTTAAAAGAACAGCAGGGAACATAAAATGGCGTTAGTAGAACTGATTTATACTAGCCTATCTCGGGCTCTTAATGAGAATAATGACGTCAAGGATATTTTGGCGACATCGGAGCGCAATAATGCCGCTACATCCGTTACAGGGTTACTCTTGTTTGACGGGGAACGATATATTCAAATTCTCGAAGGCGAGAGCCAAAATGTTGAAGGCCTTTTTGACGCAATCCAAAATGATCCTCGCCACCATGATCTGGAATTGCTCCACAAAGGGAATATTGCGGGACGGTCTTTTCAATCGTGGCGTATGGCCTATGAGACATTGCCAAAAGGCTTGCTCGAAGACCTCGCAGAAAATATGGCAGTCTTCTCTCTCAACTTGGATGACGAGCCGCTCAGTTCGGGGGAGAGCTTTGGCGCGAGGCTCAATGCAATGTTCATTGATGCGATAGCGGCGGAGTAAAATTTTTGCGCATCTCAAATAGAAAATGCCGCTTCTTCGGGAAAAAGGAGCGGCATTTTTGTCTCATTTTGGGGATTGAGACGTTGGGAAGCTGTATGGGCTTACTTTGGCGCGCGTTTCGCGAGAATGCGCTGCAACGTTCGGCGATGCATATTTAATCTCCGCGCCGTTTCCGACACATTCTTCCCGCAAAGCTCATACACTCGCTGGATATGCTCCCAACGAACACGATCTGCGCTCATTGGATTTTCAGGCGGCTCTGGCGCGGCGTCACGTTCTGCCAATAGCGCCTTACACACATCATCTGCATCGGCTGGTTTTGCCAGATAATCGACAGCTCCGCGTTTGACGGCTGACACGGCCGTCGCGAGATTACCATATCCGGTCAGCATGACCATTTTTGAGTCGGGCCGGCGTTTACGCAGCATGTCGATAACGTCCAAACCGTTTCCGTCCTCTAGACGCATGTCGAGTACGGCGAAAGCCGGAGGTTTGCTCTGAACGATGGTTCGCGCCTCCGCCAAAGTCTCGGCGGTATCCACAGTAAAACCGCGTTGTTCCATGGCGCGTCCAAGCCGGGTTCGAAACGGGCCATCGTCGTCTAGGATCATCAAAGACGCATCACTTGGCAGGGCATATTCACTCATCATCGGGCTCCTTTGTTAATAATAGCTACGCATGAGCTTACAAAAGGATGTGCCTTCGAGCTAAGATGTCGCGGACAATCTGTCGCGGGGTAGAATGGCCATGATCCGCGCGCCGCCCAGCGGAGATGTGAGATATCGGACCTTGCCGCCAGATTGTTTGATCAGCCTATCGGATATAAAAAGCCCTAATCCTAATCCGCCAGCTGTCTGAGCGCGGCGGCGCGATGTGACATAGGGCTGCCCCAATCTGGTTTTGAGGGCCGAGTCGAAACCCGGTCCGTCATCGTCAATCGTGATCGTCACCGTGTTGGCATCCCAATGGGCAGAGAGCTCGACTCGCGTGCTGGCAAAGTCGACCCCATTATCAATATAATTCTTTAGGGCGTATAGCAGTTCCGGTCGCCGTTTTAATACCGGCTCAATGGTGTCCCCGCCGCATGTGATGGCAATGTCTTTGTCGCGGTCAATGAAGGGTTCGGCGGCTTCTTCTAGAAGATCCTCAATCGCTAACGTGTCGTGAATAATATCCCCTTCATCCCCGCGCCGTGAGAGTTGCTCCAGAATGTCTCGGCAACGTTGGGCTTGTGATAAAATAAGCGCGGCATCCTCTGCCAGCGGCGTACCCTCATCGACTTCGCGGCTCATTTCCTTCGCAACGACTTGGATGGTCGCGAGGGGCGTTCCCAATTCATGAGCTGCTGCTGCGGCAAGGCCGCCCAGTGCGCTGAGCTTTTGCTCTTGGGCCAGCATGGCTTCGGCGGCGGCCAGGGCGAAAGCCATTTTCCGGCTCTCCTGCGTAGAGCGCCACGCATAGAATGACGTAAAACTTGCGCCGACCAAGATCGCCATCCAAATGCCGAGCTTCAGCACGATTGGCAGATCAAAACTTCCCGCTGGAGACCAAGGCAAGGGGTGATGAAAAAAGACGAGCCCCAAGGAGAGCGTCAACGCCATGCCCCCCAAAGCTAAAACCACCCAACGCGATAGCGTCGTCGCGGCCGTTACAACCGGCGCAAGGAAAAGAATAGAGAACGGGTTCACAATACCACCCGTGAGCCAGAGCAATCCCGTGAGTTGCCAAAGATCAAAGCCCAATTGCATATAGGCCTCGAAATCGGAGACGCGGCGATCTAAGGGCAATCTTAATGTGACGACCAGATTCACGACGACAGAGGCAAGGATGGCCATGCCACAAGCCAAAAGCGGATATTCAAATCCCAGAATTTGACTGACGATAATAAGCGCAAGGGTTTGTCCCAAAATCGCGCCCCATCGTAAAGCGACGAGGGTTTGCCGGCGTAGAGACCCCAAACTTTCAACGCGTTCATAACCTTGTGCGGCTGCAAACCCGCCAAAGCCGCGCAATGTCGGATTGACTATGGACCTCATATTTGGGCCCGTAATGTTCAGTCCTGCGGCGTTATGTGCTTTCACATTGGGCTCTTTCATCTATAGGATATTTAAAGGCACGAGCGAGTCTAACGGTCTGTTCCTATCACTTTTAAATAGAGCTTTGCAGTATGAGAATTGCGACACATTTGACAATGGGCGTTTTGGTGTCTGCCGCGCTTTTTGGGTGCCGTGCTGAAACCCCAAACGCCGCAGGTGTGTGCGGTAAAACTGTTGTTAGCACAGGGACAGCGTTGATTGGCGGGCCATTTTCTTTGGTGGATGAGACTGGCGCAGGTGTGACGGAAGCTGATCTCATCGGTAAACCGCACCTTATTTATTTTGGCTTTGCCTATTGTCCAGACATTTGCCCGACCGCTTTGTCAAAACTTGGCACGGCGCAAACCCTTTTGCGAGAGGCCGGAGATGATGTGGGCTATGTTTTGATCACAGTCGACCCAGAGCGAGACACGGTTGACAAAATCGCGCAATATATAACGGCCGCTCCGTTCCCCTCTGGGCTTCGAGGTTTTACGGGGAGTGTGGCGCAGATTGAAAATGCTAAAATGGCCTATAAAATCACAGCCACGAAAAGCACGTTTGACGGCGGCCCTGTAGAAGAAGGCTCGACGGATTACACCGTCAATCACTCGGACATTATTTATTTCATGGGCGCGGACGGGAAATTTGCGGATTTTTTCTCTGCACGCTCAACGCCGCAAGACATTTCCGTTCGGGTGCGTCAAGAATTGATGAAGTCTGATGGCTAGGCTTAACGGTTTTGCCCGGGAACCCATTTGACATCAGACGCGCCTTGGTCATTGCACCAGCGCGCTGCGACAAACAGAAAATCTGACAAGCGGTTGAGATAACTCAGGGCATGAGGGTTTACATCCGCCTCAGCTGCCAATGCCACGCAGACACATTCAGCGCGGCGGCAAACCGTTCGGGCTTGATGCAGATAGGCCGCAGGCGGATGACCACCCGGCAATACAAAAGAATTCAATGGTTCTAAATCCGCGTTCAGCGCGTCCAGTTCTGTTTCTAACCGCAAGGTCTGGCTCTCCATCATGCGCAGCGCATATTCGCTATCGGCTTCGCCTTTCGCCGGAAGGGGTGTGGCTAAATCTGCGCCTAAATCAAACAGATCATTTTGAATGCGCGACATCATATCATCCAAGCGGCGGCTCTCCAGATGTAAGCGCACCAGCCCGATGACGCTATTGGTTTCATCCACATCGCCATACGCACGAACGCGCAAGTCATTTTTGCCCAGCCGGGAGCCGTCCACCAAACCTGTTGAGCCGTCATCCCCGGTGCGGGTGTAGATTTTGTTTAGTTTGACCAATTATCCGCTCTTGGATTTTACATAGACGGTCACGATCAGCAATAAGACGGTTGCGACTTGCGCGTAAATCCGTCGCCACATCCAGTCATTGGATTTCTTGCGATTCTCTTCGCTTTTCTTGCTCATCGCGACAGTGCCCATCACGAGTGTTATCACAACGCAAATAAAGCCAAGGCCCGTGAGAATATAAAGAATGGTCAACATGATGTGGTCCAATAGTGAAGTCGTTTCTCGCCTATATATACGCATCAGCCCAGATTTCGAGGCAAATAGAGTTGCCGAGCTAAATAGAGTGTATAGAATCCAGCCCATCCACAATTTTTGATGTTGCGCGCTCTGTCGGACTCCGTTTTCCGCGGCTATGCCTGAGCTTCAAGTTTTAAGATTTAAAGAGTTCCAGCCATGATGAGTGATTCCGACCGCGCCGACCAAATGGGCCAAGCCACCCGCGAGAAACTTCGCCAGTTCATAGCGCGGATTGAGCGGCTTGAAGGGGAAAAAGCGGAGCTAGCCTCTGACATCCGCGATGTTTACGCCGAAATGAAAACATTTGGTCTCGACACGAAGGTGATGCGCAAAGTCATCGCCCTTCGCAAACAGGACGCGAATGAGCGCGCAGAGCAAGAAGCGCTCTTGGACCTCTATATGGAAGCCTCTGACGGGGTTTAACCTCTCTTCGGATTTTTGTTCGCTTTTCGTTCTAGTTGTGATATGCGAAATTCATGTCCGAATATGACCGGAAAAACTGGCAGGCTGAACAAGCCGCACAAGATCAAGCGCAAACCGCCTATCGCGATAAAATGGCGAGAGCGCGCGAGCGCTCTGCATCAAATGCAAAGCGCAAAATCATGCGCCTGCGGTTTAAGCTGACCGAGCTTGGCCATATCTCTGATTTCGAAGATGAATTTGGCGAAAGTGTTTTAGAGCGTTTGGAAAAATTCGGCTCAGCTTTTCACGATTTGGAAAAGGGGCGGGCAGGCGACGCGCTCTCTATTGCGCAAAAACAGGTCGTCGCGCGGATGAATAAAAAACTAAAAGATCTAAAGGCAAAGCAGAAAGCCGGCGAGGGACAAGCGCCTGACCCGGATGCCGATTATGTGCGCACGGCTAACAGGTGGAAAAACGAGAAACCAAAAAAGGGCGGGTTTAAATCCAAACGTAAACCTAGCTTCACCCCGCGTGTTCGTAATATTGAAGATGAGTTGGTTGAGGATGAACCTCTGCCGCCGCCGGTTAATCCCAGGCCACCTAAACTCGCAAGTGTGACAGATATTCCCAAAGCGCCCAGAGCGAAGCCCTATATCCCAGAATATACACCCCCGCCTAAACCGGTTGCGAAACGCCCTTTTCTGCGAATTGTGCCAAAGCCCTCGGATTGAGGGTTAAGCGAAATGGCATCAAAAATTTAGGTTGATCTTACGGCGTGAAGTTTGGATCCAAAATGGCCTGTAGGGCCGATTTGGCAACGCGATCTCGATCCCATAAAAGTGGCGCATTTGTTCGCGTTATAGGAACATCATTGAGCCAGGATTCTGCGTCAGAGACACCCCAAGTCGAAACTGATGTGACGGAGGCGCGTTGCAAAAACCCGGCAAATAGCGCGCGGTAAAGCTCGGCTTGTTTGGTCAATACACTGGCGGGAATGTTTGTCCCATAATCTGCTTGGCATCCGGTTTGATTTTCAAAACAACTGCCCGGGTCGGCATATAAAGAGATGTCTAATTCTGTGATATGTTGGATAAGGCCCATGAATTCGCTATCCACTGCATCGATTGCGCCCAGTGCATCGCTAGCATTTGTATCCACATTCAAATGCATCTGATGTCCAACGCCGTCCACCGGAATACCCCGGTCAACTAAGTCTCGAATGACCTCAATATACCGACCCTGCTTTCCGGAAAACCGCGTGCTATACTCATTGATAAACAACAGGCAGTCGGGGTCGGCGGCGCGGGCAGCGTTAAACGCCCAATCGATGTAATCCGCATTTCCACCCGACGCGTCCCACCACCCTGATCTGCGATACGGATCGCTTGCGGAATCGTCATCGGTAATAACCTCATTGACCACATCCCAAGCAAAGACGCGTCCCCGATATCGGGAGACGACTTCCGTCACGTAATTCTCCAGACGGGCTCGAACCTGCGCGGGTGTGCTCTGTAGGAAATAATCAGGCGTCGACAAATGCCAAAGAAGAGCATGCCCCCGAACAACCATATTATTATCTTCGGCAAACCCAACAAGTGCATCGGGCGCTGTCCAATCGAATGTGCCCTCTGATGGCGCGATGATATCAGGCTTCATCTGATATTCAGCGGTGATGGAGTTGAATTGGTCCTTGAGGATCTGGGCATCAGGAGCGTCATCGCCAATTTGATTGACCTGAATGGCAGCGCCAATTTCGAAGTTTCCGTTAAAAGCGTTCTTGAATTGGCCGACGCTGGGAATGAAATCCAACACGGGTGGAGGGGTAACAGGGGGCGTCACGATAACCGGTGGGGAAGGGGGGCTTGATCCGCCGCCTCCACCGCAGGCGGTGAGAAGCGCTGCTCCGCCGCCTGCAAGAAGTTTCAAGCGATCTCGAGCCGTAAAGTTTGGCATATACGTCTTCCCCAGTAGCGATGCTGCTTTTGTGACAGCGTTGTCATTTTCCTACGAGCAAGACGTATAAAAGTCAATATGACCCCAACAATCAAGGCCACACGCTCCCCCGAACGTATGGCCTTGAACCTGCGCACAGCTGAAAGCTAGGCGCGGGAGTAAGGGGTAAATTTGCCCCCCTGTGCGATAAGGCGCGCTTTAGAAGCGAGCCTTGAAACCGATATTTACGGCATGCGCTTGCGTTTCGTCATTGCTGACTTGTTGGGGCGCAACAAAAGGAATGAAGCCTTTGTTATAAACATATTCGGCACCAAACTCGAGGTAATCATTGATCGGATATTCGATAGAGGCTGCATGCTGCTGATTTTTCTCAAAGCTGGTTGGCTGGCCGAATAATCCGACATTGCCTGTATCATCGCTGATATTGCCCCAGCTGCCGACGGCGGCGATGGACATGCGGCGTCCGGCAATCATGGGTTTGACTCTGACCTGCGCGACCAAAGTGGCTAGTTTTTCGTCGAAATCAATATTGTCGATATCCGTTGTGGAGCCAGCTGGGTCGATGAGGAATTGCGGCAACGGCGTCCCGTCAAGAGTTTGTGGAATAGCTGCGGCCCACGGCTTGAGCGTGGTGGTATATTCCACCATCGCATCCAAGAAGGGCGAGTTATATTCGGCAAAGCCGGTCACCGCGCTGTTGCGATATTCGATAAAGTTCGCAGGCGGTGTGCCGGTATCACGACCTTGGAAGGTGTGTGCGGTCCAATTATCGCGATAGATTGTGTCGTGAAGATAACCGCCGCCAACTGTGAAGGCTTGGCGTTTATCCTGACCAAAACGGAACTCTTTTTCAGCATTGAAAGCGTAGTTCCCGAGGTTATTTTCTTCCCCGGCCAAGGCAACGCGCAATTGACGTCCGGCAGAGAATGCCGAGGCTGTGGCTTTGAAACCATTGGAATAGAAACCGGCTTCTAAGACAGGTTGGTCGCTGACGGCGTGGAAATAATGCGCGCCTTCATTATGTGTGAAGGCGTTATAGCTGTCGAAATTACCAAAATCGATCGTCTTGCGGCCAAAGGCAGCATAGAAAGGGGTCTTCTCCAAATTACCAAAGACGACATAGGCCTTGCGGAGCTGAAACTCATCTTGATCGCGGCCATATTCCGTCTCGGAATATTCAGGCTGAAGATAGACCGTTGTCCAATCTCCGAAGGTCGAGGTGAAAGACAAAGCGGCGTTATCAATTGCAAAAACGCCGGCTTGGCGATCTGTGCGATCAGAGAAGAACGGGAAGCGTGAGAGTATTGGGAACTGCCCCGGAACCGCAGTCGTTTGCCATTTCAATCCACCTTGGAAACCCGCGCCAAGATAGACAGAGTTTGGGGCTAAGGTGCCATTGGCACGGTTGGCCAGCAGGGTCAGTGTCTTGCCCGTTGTATTTTCCTGCCAATCCAACATGTCCCGCGTATGTAGAGCATTGGTGCGAACGGTTACGCCGCCCACATTATGATTGCGGGTGAAAGATTTCGCGGCGGCCTTGTCATAGGACACGGCGCGAGGAGAGGACAGGCCTCGAAGGCCAGATAGCCAAGACCGCTTTTTTTTCTTCGGCGTGGTTTCAACGCGGACATATTGCGGCGCGCTGGTGTAACCATGTGCGGGCTGGGACGCATAATAAGGCTCTTGCGGCGCAGGTGAGGCGGATCGGCCCTGTTCATATTGATAATACTGCGGGGCAGCAGCCTGTTGTGCCGCCAGTTGAGCATGCAAGCGTTGCTCTTGCCATGACCCAGCCCCCACGTAACTCTGTCCGCTTACGCCTTGACCGGAAAAGGCTCCGCGCAGACCATTGTTTTGATGTGTCGCTGTGACGGGCACGGCAACCAAAAGCGCGAGTGCAGCCGCGCTTAATAAGTATGTTTTGCGTTTCATTTTGTCAGCCCCCACGACTACGAATTTAGGCGGACCGGACGTTTTCGACGTCCAGTTCATGTTCCCGCACTTTGCGGTAAAGCGTTGATCGGCCAATCCCGAGCCGTCGCGCGACCTCTGACATGTGACCGGAGTAATTATTTATCGCGAATTCAATCAGATCGCGTTCGATGTCTTCTAATGTCCTTAAGTGACCTTCGCGGTCGAGAACCGAGACGGCGGAATCCGGCGTCATTGGATCTTGGAGAAGTTCAACTGGAACAAGGCTTTCCATCGGGCCTGTATCTTCTGGCTCAACTTTTGGTAGGAGGCCCGGCGTCAGACCTGAAATTTGCGGGAAATCCTGCGGGCGCAATTTGTTCCCATCGGACAGTATCATGGCGCGGAAAACAGTGTTCTCCAGTTGGCGCACATTGCCTTTCCACTCATGGCTCTTGAGCAAATCAAGCGTTTCAGACG